>NZ_JBEZFO010000013.1:0-205244 GCF_040649495.1 Micromonospora sp. NPDC048947 | reverse complement strand
GCCCACCTTCCGTGAGGCGCTGCGCTCGGGCGCGGAGGTCTACCACGCGCTGAAGTCGGTGCTGAAGAAGAAGGGCCTGTCCACCGGGCTCGCGGCGGAGCGAACTGTCGACTCAGGCGTCGGCCTGGTCCTCCCGAAGGTTCTTCACCAGGTTCGGGTCGACCGGGACGCCCGGGCCCATCGTGGTGGTCAGGATGACCTTGCGGAGGTACTTGCCCTTGGCCGCGGACGGCTTGGCGCGCAGCACCTCGTCGAGCACCGCTGCGTAGTTGTCCACCAGCTGGGTCTCCGTGAAGGAGGCCTTGCCGATGATCAGGTGCAGGTTGGAGTGCTTGTCCACCCGGAAGGTGATCTTGCCGCCCTTGATGTCCTGCACCGCCTTGGTGACGTCCATGGTCACCGTGCCGGTCTTCGGGTTCGGCATGAGACCGCGCGGGCCCAGGATCCGCGCGATCCGGCCGATCTTGGCCATCTGGTCCGGCGTGGCGATCGCCGCGTCGAAGTCGAGCCAACCACCCTGGATGCGGGCGACCAGCTCATCGGTGCCCACCTCGTCCGCACCCGCGGCGGCGGCCTCTTCGGCCTTCGCGCCGCTGGCGAACACGATCACGCGGGCGGTCTTGCCGGTGCCGTGCGGCAGGTTGACCGTGCCGCGGACCATCTGGTCCGCCTTGCGGGGGTCGACGCCGAGGCGCATGGCGACCTCGACCGTGGCGTCGAACTTGACGTTGGTGGTCTCCTTGGCCAGCTTCACGGCCTCGGTGGGGGTGTAGAGCTTCGACCGGTCGATGACATCGGCGGCCTTGCGGTAGCTCTTGCTGCGCTGCATTACTGATTACTCCTGTGGTCTCTGGCGGGCCGCTCGGCGCGAGCCCTCCCACTGTCGGGTCGAAGGCCGGGGCCGACGTCAGTCGTTGACGGTGATGCCCATCGACCGGGCGGTGCCGGCGATGATCTTCTCGGCCTGGGCGATGTCGTTGGCGTTGAGGTCGGCCATCTTCTTCTCGGCGATCTCACGCAGCTGGGCGCGGCTGACCGAGCCGACCTTCTCGGACTGCGGAACACCCGAACCCTTCTGCACACCGGCGGCCTTGATCAGCAGCCGGGCAGCGGGCGGGGTCTTCAGCACGAACGTGAAGGACCGGTCCTCGAACACGCTGATCTCGGCGGGGACGATGTCGCCCCGCTGAGACTCGGTCTGCGCGTTGTAGGACTTGCAGAACTCCATGATGTTCACGCCGTGCTGGCCGAGCGCGGGGCCGACCGGCGGCGCCGGCGTGGCCTGGCCCGCCGGCAACTGAAGCGTGAACGTCTTGACGAGCTTCTTCTTCGGAGGCATGTCACTTCCTGGGGCTTGGAGCTGGGAAAATGCGGCTGTCGCCGCCCTCGGGCGCGCACGGTCAGCGCGGTGCGACAGCGGCGACATTCAAGAGTAGCGCAGGCCGCAGCCCACTCGTCCGCCGAGGTCGAGCGAGAGCGCGTACGCCGACGTCGGCGGCGGGTCGGGCCCGCCGCCGACGACCAATCAGATCTTGGCGACCTGGTTGAAGTTGAGCTCCACCGGAGTCTCACGACCGAAGATCGACACCAGCACCTTGAGCTTCTGCTGGTCGGCGTTGATCTCGCTGATCGTGGCCGGCAGCGACGCGAACGCGCCGTCGGTGACGGTGACGGAGTCGCCCACCTCGAAGTCGAGGACCTTGATCTCCGGCTTCGACTTCTTCTGCTCGGTCTCGACAGCCGGCGCCAGCCACTTCAGCACCTCGTCGAGCGAGAGCGGAGCAGGCCGGTCGGCCCTGTCGGTCGCGCCGACGAAGCCGGTCACACCCGGAGTGTTCCGGACACAGGAGTAGGACTCGGCGGTCAACTCCATCCGAACCAGGATGTAACCCGGGAAGACCTTGGCCTGGATCTGCGAACGCTTACCGTTCTTGACCTCGACCTCTTCCCGGGTCGGCACCTCGACCTGGTAGATGAAGTCCTCCATGTCGAGGCTCGTGATCCGGGTCTCGAGGTTGGTCTTGACCTTGTTCTCGTAGCCGGCGTACGAGTGCACCACGTACCAGTCACCTGGCGCGTAGCGCAGCTTCTGCCTCAGCTCCGCGACGGGGTCGTAGTCCTCGTCCGGGGCGGGCTCGGTCGTAGGGAACTCCGGCTCGCTGGCGGCCTCAACCGACTCGTCACCAGCCGCCGTCGCGACCGTGGACTGCTCGTCCACCGGTCCGGCGGTCTCGTCGTACTCAGGCACGCTCGCTCACTTCCGTCACTATGGCTGGAGGCAGCCGGTCAGTCCGAGTTGCCAAAGACAAACAACACGACCTTGGCGAAGCCGAAGTCCAGCACACCCACGATCGTCAGCATCACCGCGACGAACGCCACCACCACGGCGGTGTAGGTCAGCAACTCCTTGCGGGTCGGCCAGATGACCTTACGCAGTTCAGCTACGACCTCGCGGAAGAACCGGGCGATGCGGCCGAAGACGCCCACCCGACCCGTTTCCGACCGCGTGGTCGGCCGGCTGTCCGCCGACTCCGCCCGGGCACGGGACCGCGTGGCGGTGCCCCCCCGGGAAACCGGCTCGTCCGCGCCGGAGGCGTCGTCGTCGGCCACGTCGTCGACGATCTCGTCGTCCAGACGATCGTCGCCGTCGTCGTCGCGCCGCTTGTTGTCGGCCACTTCGCCCTCCGTCGCGGAATCTGGGGTCGCACGCCGAGTGGCGTACGCGGCGCTGGTCACGCCGGCCGGACCCAACCGTCCCGCGACGGGCCGCGGCCGGTGGATCGCCCGGAGGGCCCCGATTGCCTCGGAGCCACCCCGCCGATGCCACCACCACGGGCCGGACGCCGCCAAGCTGGCGGCGCGACCCACGGGAACGGTCAGGCCTGAGGCGCAGGGGTGACAGGACTTGAACCTGCAGCCTGCGGTTTTGGAGACCGCTGCTCTGCCAATTGAGCTACACCCCTATGTGGCAACACTCGCCCCACGCGGCCACAGACGACCGAGCAGGGGTCACTTGCCCCACGGCGGACCAGTGTACGGGTAGCCGCCCGACTTTCCCAACCGGTCTCTCCGCCACGCGTGGCGGGCTCGCTTCAGCGCGCCGTCCGGATGGTTGCCCGCGCCTGCGACAGCACCTTGTCACCCAGGCAGGTCGCGGTCACCTCGAGTCGGGTGAGGCCGTCCTCGGTCACCTCGCGGACCCGCGCGGTCACCTCGATCTCAGTCCCCTGGTCGTCGTCGGGTACCACCACCGGTCGGGTGAAACGCACGCCGTACTCGACCACCGCGTCCGGCGACCCGGCCCACTCGGTGACCGCCCGGCCGACCAACGCCATGGTGAACATGCCGTGGGCGATCACCCCGGGCAGACCCACAGTGGTGGCGACCCGGTCGCTCCAGTGGATCGGGTTGAAGTCGCCCGAGGCGCCGGCGTAGCGGACCAGGTCCGCGCGGGTCACCTGAAACGTCTGTGCTGGCAACTCCATCTCAGGCCTCCCCGCGAATGACGTACCTGGCCCAGACCGCGACCACCGGTTCCCCGCCGACGGTGCTCACGTCGGTGCGCGTGGTCAGGAAGCCGTGCCCACCCCTGGTGCTGACGTCCTCGATGGTGTTGGTGCAGACCAGCTCGTCGCCGGCGACCACCGGCCTGGTGTACGCGAACCGTTGGTCGCCGTGCACCAGGCGGCTGTAGTCGACACCCAGGGCCGGGTCCCCGATGATCTGACTGCTCGCGGCCATCGTCACGATCACCGGAAAGGTCGGCGGAGCGACCACGTCGGGGTGACCCAGCGCCCGCGCGGCCTCCGGGTCGTGGTGAGCCGGGTCGGTGGCACCGATGGCGCTGGCGAACTCGCGGATCTTTTCTCGGCCCACCTGGTAGGGGGCGGTCGGCGGATACGTCCGGCCGACGAAGGAAGGGTCCAGAGGCATGCCGCGAACCTACACGGAAAGCCCAATCGCCGACCTGATCGGTAGGCGGCGGCGGAGCCGCACCAAACCGGTCAGATCGGCGATCGGAAAGCTTCGACAACGGCCGGCCCTGAGGCCGACCAGCAGTCAGCGGGTCTCGCGGTGGACCGTGTGCCGACCGTCACGCGGGCAGAACTTCTTCAGCTCGATGCGGTCGGGGTCGTTGCGCCGGTTCTTGCGCGTGATGTAGTTGCGCTCCTTGCACTCCACACACGCCAAAGTGATCTTCGGCCGGACATCGGTAGCCTTCGCCACGGCGGAGTGCCTTCCTCGCTAACGGAAACAACTACGACGCGCCAGCCTAGACGCTGACAGCGCGGACATGCAAAGTGGGCGCCAGAAGCGCCCATTCTTACGACCACCGGCAACGAGCCCGGAAGACGAGAGTAGCGGTGGCCGGACTTGAACCGGCGACACAGCGATTATGAGCCGCTTGCTCTACCATCTGAGCTACACCGCTGCGATGGGTCCAGCTGAACCCTCGAGCCCCCTTACGGAATCGAACCGTAGACCTTCTCCTTACCATGGAGACGCTCTGCCGACTGAGCTAAGGGGGCCTGCGCGATCTCCCCGTGGGGCGCGCAGGAGTAAGAGTACACGGCCCGGGTCGACAGGTGAAATCGGATCCCCGGTGATCGTCCGCGCCCTGTTCAGGGCACGACACGCAGGCGCGGCAGCTCCCCGTTCGAGGTCGTCTCCGGCTCGACCTGGGCACCGAACCAGGCGGCCAACCGCTCGTACGGCAGCGGCCGGCTGAACAGGAAACCCTGCCCGATCTCGCAGCCGATGTCCTGGAGAAGCTCCAGGGTCAACTCGCTCTCCACCCCCTCGGCCACCACCGCCAGGCCGAACTGCTGGGAAAGCGTGACCACCGCGTTGACGATCGCCAGGTCCCCCGGGTCGGTCGCCATGCCCTGCACGAAGGAGCGGTCCACCTTCACCTCGTGCACCGGCAGCCGGCGCAGGTGCGCCAGAGACGAGTCACCAGTGCCGAAGTCGTCCACCGACAGCCGTACGCCAAGATCCCGTAGCCGTTGCAGGGTGGGGATCGGCCGGTCCGTGCCGTCCAGCACCCCCGACTCGGTGATCTCCAGGGTGAGGCGCTGCGCCGGCACCTTGTACTCGGTCAACAACTCCTGGACCCGGTCCGGGAAGTGCCTGTCGATGAGCGTCCGAGCCGAGAGGTTGACAGCGATGGGCAGCGGCTGGTCGGCCAGCGCCCAGTCCCGGCTGCGCCGAAGGCCCTCCCGGAGCACCACCTCGGTGAGCCGGCTCAACTGGCCGGTGTGCTCGGCCACCGCCACGAAGTCCTCGGGCGCGACAGTGCCGTGCGCCGGATGCTCCCAGCGGGCCAGACACTCCACACCCACCAGGCGCCGGTCCCGCAGAGTCACCTTGGGCTGGAAGTAGACCTCCAGCTCGTTCTGGTCCAGTGCTCGGCGCAGATCGCCGGCCAGACCCAACCGGCGCAGTGAACGGGACTCCAGTGCGGGATTGAACAGCTGCACGCTGCCCGGCACCGACTTGGCCGCGGTGGCGGCGAGGTCGACCCGGAGCAGCAGGGTCGCCGCGTCGCTGCCATGATCCGGGTGTACGGCCACCCCGACGGCAGTGTCCACGTCGAGGGTGAGCGCGTCGAAGACCATCTCGTCGCGGATCTGGTCGCGCAGTTGGGCGGCCAGCTCAAGCGCGGCCTCGGCGCTCTCCAACCGCAGTGTCACCAGGAACTCGTCCCCACCGGCGCGGCCAACCAGAGCCGACGACGGCGCGCTGGCCCGCAACCGGGTGGCGACCTCGGTGAGGACCTTGTCCCCGGCCGCGTGCCCCAGGGACTCGTTGACCTGGCGCAGCCCGTCGACGTCGAAGAGCAGCAGCGCCACCACCTCGCCCGGTGCCCGGATCTTGACCGACTCGTCCAGCGCTCCGGTGATCCGCCGCCGGTTGGGCAGTCGGGTCAACGTGTCGTGGTGGGCGTCGTGCCGAAGCCGGTCGACCAACCGCGAATTCTCCAGGGCCACGGCCGCATGAGCGGCGACCGTCTCGAAGACGGGGATGTCGCCCGGGGTGAAATGACCGACGTCGCTGAGGCGGTTGACCACCTCGAGCGTGCCGATCACCGCCTGACCCGAGTAGAGCGGCACCACGATGATGTCCTTCACACCGGTGGCGCGCAGCGACCCTCGCAGGCTCTCCTCGTCGCCGAGGCGAACACCCATTGCCAGACTGCGACGCTGACGGCGGGCCTCCTCGCGAACGACCACCGGCGTCGGCGACGTGTCCAACAGGCCGGCGTCGTCGACCCGCGCGGTCAGCATCACCTCCGGGTGACGCCCCTGGGCTGGCAACCACAGCGTCGCGTACTCGGCCTGCATCAACCCCCGGATCCGACCGAGGAGAACGTCAGCCAGGTTGCCGCTCTGCCCGTTGGCGGTCATCGCCTGGGTGAGTTCGTACATGTCGCCGAGCGTCCGGTGCTGCCGGAAAAACTGCTCGTACGACCGGTAGACTTTCGCGAGCGCCACCCCGAGCACGACGATCAACACGGCCGACCACCAGGTGCTGTCCACAGCGATCAGGACGATCAACCCGACTACGAGATTGACACCGTTGGCCAGCAGAGACGGCAAGCCGCTGCGCAGCACACCCAGCGCGGCATGCCGGCCGTGCATGATCGCGATCACCCCGGCCACGCCGGCGAGGGTCGACACCACGACGGTGCCGACGGACGCGAAGAGCACTCCCCACGTCCGCGGTCCGACACCCACAACCGGTGGGAGCGCCAGCAACACGAGGCCGGCCAGCGACACGGCAGCGGCGGCGTTGGCGACGTTGAAGGCCAGCTTCTCCACCCCGAAGCGGTACCGCAGGTGGGTTATCAGCGTGGAGAGGGTGTAAACCAGGACGACCATCAACGGCGGAAGAAAGACGAACGCCGGCACCAGCGGGATCTCGACGAGCCGCACCCCGAAGGACTGCCGCCCGATGACGAAGTTCAGCATCGGCAGGCCGGCGATCACCATCACGCCCAGCAGGACGGCGGCGAGCCCCCAGGACCCGGACGGGTGCGGCCGGTTCGGGGTCACCAGCCCGATCGTCATCGAGAAGACGACGGCCAGGAACATCAACGGGCCGGTGATGAACCATGCGTACTGGGCCGGGCGCCGAGGAGACCCCGAGCCACCCGACGCGGACCGGCGGCCAGCCATCCCACTCCTTACCGGTCACTGCTGCGAAGGACGCACGGCCGGAAACGAAGCTGACGACACCGTCCGATACGACAGTGGTGTCACCAGCCTCGGCTAGCGCTGCGGTGCCGTCCAGACGTAGTCAAAAGCCTGGAACTCCCCGAAACTTCCGGAAGCCCCGCCTGCCATCACAACGAAAGCCAGTGCTGCGAACACCATGCCGACCCGCCGGGCCAGCCTTTGACCAGACATCGTGTGCTCCTCATGGCAGGGGTGTCGGGAAGGCAAGATTCCACGATGGTGCCACACACGAGGCAGCCCGCAAAGCGGTCGGACGGCTGAGCGGCGCAGGCCCGTCCAGCCGGCCCGAACGCTTCAACGACGGAAGCCCTGCAAGGTCGTTGGCTGGTCCCAGGAGACGCGCAGATGATGCGTGTTCAAGTTATAGCCACAATTTGGATCTACGTCATGGAAGCCGCTTCCAGTAGCAAAGCCCGCCGCGAACGCAAAGCCGGCAGGTATGGGCGGCACCGGACCTTCCCGACCACCGAAACTCCCCAGGACGACGGGCGCCGGTTGGCCGGGTTCGCAACCGGTGACCAGTTGAACACAACAATCCTCTCGGATCCATAGGATCGGAGTCTCTCGATTATCACCGCCGGAGACGGACGGTTCGAGACTCTGTAGCCTTCGCGACCGATCGGCGAACTCCACACGGCTTCTCCCAGGTCGCGAAGTGGCCGCCGCGGTCGCGAAGTGGCCGCCGCGGTCGCGAAGTGGCCGCCGCGGTCGCGAAGTGGCCGCCGCGGTCGCGAAGTGGCCGCCGCGGTCAACTTCGTTGAAGTACGAGAGGCCGGGTAGACCGACTCGGCCAGCTCCGCGAAGCGGCCAAGACCTCAGCCGGGAACGTGGTGAAGCCGACCGGAACCGATACCGGCGGCGGGGCTCGGCCAACCGCCTGGGCCGTGGCCTCAAACCGCCCGAAACTCCCAGCACCACCGGGCGAACGAGGTGACGGCAACGGTCAGCCACCACAGCGTCCCGGTGTCGACAAGGGACTCGCGTTGGACGTCTACGGCCAGGAGGAAACAGCTCGCCGGATCGAGGCCGCTCTAGGCGAGCACCTAACCGAGTAGGCACAGCCTAGGGCTGGGTTGCGTCCACGTGCATCGCATCTCCAACAGCGACCAACTCAACCATGACGTCGCTTTCGGTGGCCTTGCGCCTTGCGAAGTCGCGCACGACGGCGAAGAGGTCGCCCGCCTTGCGGGCCATCTCAGGACCGGAAAGGATCATGATCTGCATGCGTAGGCCAGACATCTCGGTGAGTAGCTCGTTGAGTTCAGCAGACCACTCCACGTCAGCCGTCTCACCCTCAAGCTCAACCTCGTCACCGTCCGACTCGTCATGCCCAACCAGCTGGACGAGAGCGGCTTTGCGCTTACGCTCGTCAGCGACCTTGTTCCTGGCGGTGTCCGCCAAACCGAGAAACTTGGCGTAAAGCGCACGCTTTTCGTCAAGAAGAGTTTTCGTCAACGCTGCGTCAGCCTGGACCTTGGCAACATCGACTTGCGTTTGCCTGCCGGCAGCGGCGGCGCGCACTGATACGGCCACGAGGCCGACTGTCCCGACTATTGATGCTGCAACTGTCCCTGCCGGGGGCAACCACTCCCATGCCATCCGACCATGGTGCAGCCGCGCCGCTACCCAGCGTCGGCTGGCGACACGTATACGACACGGCCAGCGAGATTGAGCGGGCTGAAGCGGGACTGAGTGGGACTCACGAAAGAGGCCCCTGACAGGCTTTCACGCTGGTCAGGGCCTCTTTCGCACCTGGTGGCGGGTAGAGGATTCGAACCTCTGAAGCTTTCGCGACGGATTTACAGTTTTGCTCGTTATCAAGGCTGTCGATGTCTATACGCACAGTTCAGGGCCGGTTTTGGTTTTGGCTGGCCCGCCCAGGCTCCCCCGCGTGCCCGTTGCGTGCCCCTCCGGAATGATCTTCGGCCTTCCGTGCCCGGTCAAGGCGGCCCGCAAGCGGGCCGCGCCGGCCCGGCCCCGGCCTGCTGGCTACCTCCGGCCGGCATCGGCCGGGCCGGCCGGCCACGGTGACGGACACAAGATTTTTAAGACCTCAAGGCGCTGCCCCGAGCCCCGGCCCTCCTCAGAGATGCCGGGGCGGATCACCTCGTCGGGCACCGCAAGGGCTATCAGTCTCCCCGGACCGGGCCAAGGTCGTTCGTCCAGCAGGGCGCTCCACCTTGTCCCGGTCCGGGGAGACTGATCGGTCGGTGACTGCCCGACGAGGAGATCCGCATTCAGTGCGGCTGCTTCCAGCCCTGTCCCTCATCGTCGTAACCCAAATAAACCGAGGGTGGCCGAGTCTCGTTCCCAGCAGCGGGTGCCGGCAGCCGGGCGGCTGCAACCTTGATGCTGTCGCTCAACGCCTCCATTGCCTTCTGGAGAACGTCGGGGTTGTCTGTCCTGACAGCAGCTGTGGCCCGGAAATCCCCGCCAGCAACATGGAACTCCACGATGGGCTTGTCGATAGGAACTGGACCGGTGCCCGACTCACGCGCCCGATCTTTGCGTACCTGAAAACGGAGGACGAGCAGCTTAAGGCCATCCCAGATGGCGGAGGCCGCGAGATTCGGTCCGAGCGCCACCAGCACCGGCCAGCCCATCTCAACGATGATGCGAGCCGGAGGAAGGGCTGAGAACTGAAACAGCCGGGAGCCGGTGACCGGGAAGTCGCGATTTATGAGTTGGAGAGCCGCAACGAGATCAACGTTGGCGAAGCGTCCAGCGGCAATCGTGACGGAGACGACCGGCTGAGATGGCGTCGGCCACTCCTCTGGTCGGAGATGTTCTTGGGCGGAGTAGGACCACCCCCGAGCCAAGCCCGACCTCTCCCAGTCGTCCTCATGAACATCCACTTCCAACCAGAGCCCCAAGCCGCCCCGCTCCGTCGGTCGTAATGACACAACAAGATTCCGGGTGCGGATCGGAAGCAGGCTGTCGTGATGGCCGTTCATCGGCACCTCACCACGCACGAACTGATCATGCATGGAGCGAAGCGCTTCCTCAGCCAGCCTGACCCCGCCGTATGCCTTAAGCGGGTCGGTCGTGGCAACGAAACCGGCGACTCGCTTCCAACTCACCCAAACCCCCGAGGAGCGACGAACAGACGCCGTGCCCGTTGCGTGCCCGATGGGCTGGACAACGAAGGGCAACCAAGGTCAACAGCAGGCGGGAGACGACGAAGGCCCCTGACTTGCATTTCCGCAGGTCAAGGGCCTTGCCGTTCCCTGGTGGCGGGTAGAGGATTCGAACCTCTGAAGCTTTCGCGACGGATTTACAGTCCGCTCCCATTGGCCGCTCGGGCAACCCGCCAGGGCACCCCACCGCGTCGTAACGCGGCGGCGGAAGCAAGGATAGCGGCTCCCCCCGGCACCTACGCAACCGGGTACGGTCAGGGGGTCGTGCCGCTGGTCGGCGGCCGACGGCAGGCCCAGACCGCCGGACAGCAGGAGCAGAAACATGGCAGCGAACCCGTCGTTCGACATCGTGAGCAAGGTTGACCGTCAGGAGGTCGACAACGCCCTTCGGCAGGCGGAGAAGGAGCTTGCGACGCGGTTCGACTTCCGCGGCACCGGCGCTGAGATCTCCTGGTCTGGCGAGGAGGCGATCGGTCTTCAGGCGGAGACCGAGGAGCGCGTCCGCGCCGCACTGGACGTGTTCAAGGAGAAGCTCGTCAAGCGGAACATCTCGCTGAAGTCGCTGGATGCCGGGGAGCCGCGCCCGTCGGGCAAGATCTTCAAGATCGACTGCAAGGTGATCCAGGGCATCGAGACGGACAAGGCCAAGGCGATCAGCAAGAAGATCCGCGAAGAGGGCCCCAAGGGCGTGCAGGCACAGATCCAGGGCGACCAACTGCGCGTGACCGGCAAGAAGCGCGACGACCTGCAGGCGGTCATCTCGCTGCTCAAGGGCGAGGACTTCGGAGTCGCCCTTCAGTTCAACAACTACAGGTAGGACGGCGACCGCCGCCCAAGCCGCTGCCGACCAGCCGGGGCTCTACGACATCGAAGTCAGGCAGGCGCGGGGCCTGGCTGGGTGCGGCGAGACCGGGGACCGCTGGATGCATCGGACGCCTACTCACAGGGCTTCGTCGGTTCCCGGCGTTGCTGTCTGCTGGTGGACGGCGTTTGCCGGTGTCCTGCCCACCATCTGCGCCCCGAGCGCCTGCCGGGCGGCTTCGCCCATGGGATCGTCGCGGGTCGGCATCCCGCTGATGGTCGGTAACACCTCTTCCCGAAAGACGCCGTGCAGCCGGTGCAGTTCCCGCGCCGGATGCTCGGCGTCGTCGACTCGCACGTCCCAGAGCGGGTACGGCTGGTCCCCGATCACCACGACGGTCGCCGAACGCGCGCCGTGCCGGTCACCGCCGGCCTCCTCGCCGGCCCCGATGGCCAGGACGAGCCGCTCCGCCAGGTCGAGTTCGGCACTCTCCTCGAACACTCGGATGATTTCCGTGAGGGTCTGCGGGCCTACCAGGCGGTTGCCCTGCACGGCGTAACCCGGCCCGGTGCGGTGTCCGGCCCAGCCCTTTGTTCGGGAGCCGGTGAAGGCGTACGAGCGGCCGTGGCGATCGACCATGCCGACCTGCCGCACCTCCCGGCCCGGGTCATGGGCCAGCAGCTCGGTCAGGACCTCCTGCGGCGAGCGGCCCTCGTCGAGCAACGGCAGGCCGTGATAGGCCAGAAACGGATTGGGGGTGGCCTGGGTCGCCACCGCACCGCCGCCCGAATGGACGTGTGCGACGAGCTTGCCGACCGCAGGTCTGGCTGTCAGGGCTCCCACCCCCAGTTGGCTGGTACGCCGGCAACGTGCGGCGATCGAGAAGGTCACGCCTGGGAGGTACCCGGACCTACTCCCGGCATGCCCGGAGGCCGCCTGGTTGCCGTCGCCCGGGACCTCGGCTTGCGCGCCATCCGCTCGCCAGCATCAACTGCCCGGGCCGGCGTCGGCGCCCGGCAAGCGAACCGGGACAACCGCCAGACCGAGGAGGCGCGGCCCGGTCGAGGTCACCGTCGACGCGGTGGTCGTCGCCCTGTGCGTCGGCTCGCCCCGCTGGTCAGGCTGGTTCCGCACGGAGTCCGTGGACCACGAGTGCGTGGACAGAGCGCAGCACGGCCGCTTCCTGCTCGTGGCCCACGTCGCCGGCGACAGCGGCCCAGTGCGCGGCGCACTGGGCAGCCAGCTCCCATTGTCTGCGCGACAGCTTGACGGCGACTTCCTCGTCGTCGGTCGGCCAGTTCCCCGAGCCGGCGACACCGGGGGTCCAGTGCGCGATCTGGTCCCATCCCGCTTCGCGGATGCCTGACCCTGTCTGCACGAGCTGGTGAGGATCGCCGCTCTCCGCCGCAACGCTGACCTCGCTGTCGACCGCGCCATCCAGGTGGCGCCACTGCCGGGTGGTCATGCGCAGGCCGATGGCTCGATCCGGGTCGTCGACGTGTTCCATGTGGCTCGCCCCATCCGTACGTGGCCTCAGTAGACGACGCGGTACCAGTGCTCGGTCTCGCCGGGCAGCGACTCCAACCTCACTTTGGTGCCGCCGGGGTGGTCGAACATGCGCACCCCGTCACCGAGCAGCACCGGGGCGAAGAACATGAGGACCTCGTCGAGCAGCCCGGCCTCGATGCACTGCTTGGCGACGTTGGCGCCGAGGATGTTGACGTACCGGTCCCCGGCGGCCTCCTTGGCCTGGGCGACAGCGGTGTGCAGGTCACCGACGAACGTGACGTCCGCGGGTGGCTCGGCCGGTGGGCGGTGGGTGAGGACGAACACCGGCCCGTGGTACTGGCCGCCGAACGCGCCTTCGCTGTCGGTGCCACGGTTGGGATCGTCACCGCCGAATGTGCCGTTGCCGGCCAGGATCGCGCCGACGTTGTTGAGCAGGCGCTCCGCCGTCGGGTTTCCGCCGCCCAGGTGGTCGCTCAGCCACGACATGTCGCCGCCGGGGCCGGCGATGTAGCCGTCGAGTGACGCCGTCGCCGAATATAGAAGCTTGGCCATGAGCCCAGGGTAGGCGGGCAGAACCCGGGTTCCTGAAAATCGGGGTGTCCGCCGCGTAGGGACACCCCGATTTCCAGGAACCCGAGTGGATCAAGCGCGCACGGCCGCCGCGTGGATCAAGCGCGCACGGCCGCCTGGTGGATCAAGCTGACCGGAAGCCGCACGGCCGCCGGAAGGAAGACCGGCAGGTCAGACCGGGACGGGGTGTTCGGCGCGTACCGCTGCGGTTTCCGCGCGGGCGATGGGCCCGGCGGGTAGTGCGGCGACCGCGGCCCCGATGGCGACCGCCGCCCCGGCGAACAGGAACGCCCAGCGGACACCGCCGGCGTGGTCCACGATCACGCCGGCCAGCGAGCCGCCGGCGGCGCTCGCCGCCACCGCGACGGTGACCACCCAGGTGTACGCCTCGTTCAACATGCCGGTCGGGGCGATCCGGCCGACCAGGGTGTTCTCCAGGGTCAGCGCGGGCGCGATGGTGGCCCCGCCGGCGACCAGCGCGACACCCAGCGCGAGCGGGGTGGGCATCACCGCGAACACGGCGAAGGTGGCGGCCAGCGCGGCGAGCAACAGGGCGAACTGCCGGGTCATGTTCGGTGCTGGCTTGCGGACGCCGAACCAGAGCCCACCGAGGGCGCTGCCGACTCCCCAGACCGCGAGCAGGACGCCGGCAAGGCTCTCCGGGTCGCCGGTGGAGTGGTCGCTGGCGAACGCCGGCACGATCACACCGGCGGCCCCGAATGCGATGCCCAGGCCGGCGACGCAGATCAGCAGGGCCGGGAAGCCGGGGACCCGTAGTGGGCCGAGCCCACGGGCGTGGTGTTCCTGTGGGTGCGGACGCCAGCCGCGCATGACCCGGCCGAGGGCCACGGCGGTGGTGCCGACCAGTGTGACCACTGCCGCGCCGATCAGCGCGGCCGCCGCGTCGGCGACGAGGACGAAGCCGGCGACGAGCAGTGGGCCGAGGACGAAGACGATTTCGAACAGCGTGGTCTCGGCGGCGAGCGCTGTGTTGCGGAGGTGGTATCGGCCGGAGTTGGGGCCGGTCAGGTCGTTCCATGCGCCTCGGATGGCGGCGCTGAGCGGCGGGTAGGTGGCGCCGGCCACGCCTGCGGTCAGGTAGATGACGGGGAGCGCGTCGTCGCCGGAGCGGCTGGCCAGCAGCAGCCCGATGAGCGCCAGCGGGTGAGCCACGGCGGTGAGCAGCAGGACGGGGCTGGGGCCGATCCGGTCGGCGATCCGTCCGGCCACCGGGCTGAGCGCGGCCCCGGCGAGGGCGTAGATGCCGCCGGCGATGGCGGCCAGCGAGTAGCGCCCGGTCACCTGCTCGACGACCAGGAGCAGCGCCAGCGGGGTCATGCCGATTCCGAGCCGCCCGATGATGCCGGTGATCAGCAGCATGGGCGCGCCGGGGATCCGCCAGACACCCAGGTACTGACGCAGCGCGGTCACCGTGAACCTCCCGAGATGTAACGAGCGTGAGCCGTTATGACCCTAACGCCGCTGCCTGACAGGAGGACAGCGGAATAGTCTCCGATACAGCGATCCGCCCGTACCCGGCGCGGCCGGGTACGGGCGGAGGCGGTGGATCAGCGGTTCAGCGCTGGAACTGCACCGGCCCCGAGTCGCGGGCCATCTGCTCCAGCCGGGCGACGCGGTCCTCCATCTTCGGGTGGGTGGAGAAGAGCGCCGCCATGCCGCCGCCCCGGAACGGGTTGGCGATCATGAGGTGGGCGGTGCTGGTGAGCTGGCCCTGGGCCGGCAACGGCCGACGTCGGGCCACCGCGTCGATCTTGCGGAGCGCGCTGGCCAGGGCCAGCGGGTCGCGGCTCAACTCAGCGCCGGAGGCGTCCGCCTGGAACTCGCGGCTCCGGCTGATCGCCAACTGGATCACAGTGGCCGCGATCGGGCCCAGGATCAGGGTGAGCAGCAGCACAGCCGGGTTGGGTCGGTCCTCGTCGTCCCCGCCGCCCAGCGGGATGAAGAAGGCGAGGTTCGCCAGCAGGGTGATGATGCTGGCCAGGCCGGCCGCCACGCTGGAGATCAGGATGTCCCGGTTGTAGACGTGGGACAGTTCGTGCCCGATCACGCCGCGCAGCTCACGGTAGTCGAGGATCTCGGTGATGCCCTGGGTCACGCAGACCGCCGCGTGCTGCGGATTGCGACCGGTGGCGAACGCGTTGGGCTGCGCGGTGGGGCTGACGTAGAGCCGCGGCATCGGCTGCCGGGCGTCGGTGGCCAACTCCCGGACCATCCGGTACAGCTCGGGGAACTGCGCCTCGGTGACCGGTTGCGCCCCCATCGAGCGCAGTGCGAGCTTGTCGGAGTAGAAGTAGGTGACGCCGTTCATGACCAGAGACACGACGACGGCGATGACCAGGCCGCCGCTGCCGCCGAACCAGTAGCCCACCGCCAGGATCAGGGCGCTGAGCAGGCCAAGCAGCGCTGCGGTCTTCAGACGGTTGTGGTGCACGATGTCTCCTTCGGTGCACGGATCGCCGGGATCCGCTGACCGGTGTAACAACCCGGTACCCACCAACCATCCGTCTCAACGCTGAGAGTTGACTGAGACCGAAGCCCAGGTGGGGTCAGCGACCGGCCAGGTCGAGCACCAACTGCGGGGCGACGCCGAGCACCACGGCGGCCACCGTCGCCACCGCGAGCACCACCGCCACCACACCCACCACGGGTACGCCCGACGCTCCGCCACCGGCGAGCGCCGCGGCCGGGCCGGGCGTCGTGCTCGGCGCCCAGAGCGCGGCGGTCACCCGCAGGTAGTAGGCGAGCCCGATCACGGCGTTCAGCGCCACCACCAGCGCCAGCCAGGCCGCGCCACCGTCCAGCAGCGCCCGGACCACCGTCACCTTCGCGAACAGGCCGGCCAGCCCCGGCGGCAGACCAGCCAGACCCACCAGCGCGAGACCGAACGCCGCAGCCCGCCACGGGTGCCGCCGGGCTGCCCCGCGAAGGTCGTCCAACGTGCCGCCGTTCGCACCCGCCGGCCGCAGCGCTGTCACCCCGGCGAACGCGGCCAGTTCCAACACCACGAAGAACACGGCGTACGCCAGGGCGGCCGCGTACGCGGCGGACAGTGCCTCGTCAGTGCGCCCGGCGGCCAGCGCCAACGCTCCCAACGGCGCGAGAATGTACCCGGCCTGCGCGACTGACGACCAGGCGAGCAGCCGGACGGTCCGCCGCTGACGCAGGGCGACCAGGTTGCCGACGGTCATGGTGAGCACGGCGAGCAGAGCCAGCACCGGACCGGTCTGGTCCGCTGGCAGCGCCCGTTGCACAACGGCGAGCAGGGCGACCAGGCCGCCCAGCTTCGACGCGGTGGACAGGTACGCGGCCACCGGCAGTGGCGCGCCGTCGTAGGTGGCCGGCGCCCAGGCGTGGAACGGCACCGCCGCCACCTTGAAGGCCAGACCGACCAGCAGCACCGCCACCGCGGCTGTGGTCAACGGCAGGTCCCGCAGCTCTGGCTGCTCGGCGAGCAACGCGCCGAGCCGGTCCAGGTGCAGCCCACCGGTCACCGCGTACAGCAACGCCGCGCCGAGCAGGGTCAGCGTGGTCGCCACCACGCTGACCACGAAGAAGGTCACCGCCGCCTCGGCGCTCGCGAGGCTCCCCCGGCGCAGGCCGACCAGCACGTACAGCGGCAGGGTCAGCGTCTCCAGCGCGACGATCAGCGTGATCAGGTCGCCGGCCGCGCCGAGCACCACGCCGCCGGTCATCGAGCACGCCAACAGGAAGGCGTACTCCCCGGTCGGTGACCGTCCGGCCCGCAGCGCGGGCACCGACAGCCCGAGCACGCCCAGCGTCAGCAGCGCGACCACCACGCCGACCACTGCCGCCCGACCGCCGAAGATCCAGGAACAGTCGGCGCCCACACAGAACGTCCGCCGCTCGGCACTCATCCCGACCAGCGCGGAGCCGACGGCGGTGCCGAGCGCGCCGAGCGCGGCCACGGCGATGGTGGCCCGTGGCCGGGCCACGAGCAGGTCGGTGATGAGCACGAGCACGGCCGTGCCGGCGGCCAGGTAGGCCGGCAGCAGCGCGACGCTGTCCACGCTCTGCACGACGTTCATGGCTTGACCACCCCGATCAGGGCGTCGACGGGGACCTCGGCGACGCCGAGGACCAGCGTCGGCGCCAGCCCGATGGCCAACGCGAGCAACACCAGCGGCACCCAGGCGGTCAACTCCGCACCGGCCAGGCCGGGGCCGACCCGACCGACGGCGGGGCTCGGCCGGTTGTGGGTGACCTGGCGCAACAACCGCAGGAAGTACGCGGCGGTGAGCGCCCCACCGACCGCCGCCAGCACCCCGAGGGTGGTCCAGAGCGGACCGCCCACCTGCACGGCGGCGATCACCGCGAACGCCTCACCCCAGAAACCGGCCAGCCCGGGCAGGCCCAGCGACGCGATCGCCGCGAACGCGAGCAGACCCGCCAACCGGGGCGAGGTCTCCCGCAACCCGGACAGCTCGGCGAGGGTGCCCGTGCCGGTACGGTCCTTCACCGCCCCGGCCAGGAAGAACAGCAGGCCGGTGATCACCCCGTGCGCGACGTTGCCGATCAACGCTGCCTGGATGCCGGTGGCGGTCAGCGTGGCGACGCCCAGCAGCACGAAGCCCATGTGCCCCACGCTTGAGTACGCGATGAGCCGCTTCACCTCCGACTGGGCCAGGCAGACCAGCGATCCGATCAGGATCGCGGCGACGGCGAGCACGCCGAGCACCGGCGCCGCCCAACGGGCGCCCTCCGGCGCCACCCCCACCGCGACCCTTATCAGGCCGTACGTGCCCATCTTGAGCAGCACACCGGCCAACACGACACTGCCCACAGTGGGTGCCTGGGTGTGCGCGTCAGGCAGCCAGGAGTGCAACGGCCACAGCGGGCTCTTCACCGCGAACGCCAACGCGAGCAGTGTGAACGCTGCCAACTGGGTACCCCGGGACATCCCCGCGCCACCGGTCAACGTCACCAGGTCGGCGGTGCCGGCGGCGGCGACCACCACGTACACGCCGACCAGCAGCAACACCGAACCGAACAGCGTGTAGAGCGCGAACTTCCGGGCCGCCCGACGCCGCTCCGCGCCACCCCAGCCGGCGATGATCGCGTACATCGGCAGCAGGACGACCTCGAAGAAGAGGAAGAACAACACCAGGTCCAGGGCGAGGAAGGTGCCCAGGATGCCCACCTCCACCACCAGCAGCAGCGCGACGAGCGCCCGGCCGCTGCCGCCGTCCGGAACCCGCCACATCGTGTACGCGCAGCAGAGCAACGTGAGCAGCGCGGTCAACACCACCAACGGCCAGGAGATGCCGTCGACGCCGAGGTGGAAGCGCAACTCCAGACCGGGCACCCACTGAAGGTCCAGTTGGTGCCACGGGCGCACCGCCGGCTCGTTGCCCGACCAGACGACCCAGCCCCGACGGTCGAACACCAGCGGCACCGCGGCCAGCAGGGTCAACGCCGCCGCGACAGTGCCGACCAGCCGGGCCACCCGGTCCCGGGGCGTCGCCGCCACCGCAACCGCACCCAGCGCCGGCACCGCCAGCACCGCGACCAGCAACCCCTGCCCGACGCTCATTGGATTCCTCCGAAGATGGCGGCGGCGAGCCCGACCAGCAGCGCGCCGGCCAGTACACCGGTGGCGGCCCGAGGCAGCGCCGCACGGTGCAACGCGGCCAGCCCCGCGCCCAGACCGGACGCGGCTCGCCCGCTGCCCTCGACAGCGCCGTCCACCACCACCTCGTCACCCGTTCGCGCGGCACGGGCCAGCGCGCGGACCGGGCGTACGACAAGGGTGTGCTGGACGTCGTCGAGCCGGAACGCGCGGGCGAAGACCGGCCGCAGCGGACCCAGCGCGGCCGCCGGGTCGGCGGCCCTGTCGCGCCGCCAGCCCAGCAGCACCAGCGCGGCGCCGAACAGCAGGAACGCGAGCGGCAGCAGCACCCCCGACCCCAGGTGGACCAGGCCGTCCTCGGAGCCCGCCACCGGGACGGTGGGGAACCGCAGACGGTCGGCGAACGCCCCGACGAACCCGGCCAGACCGAGCAGCGCGGCCGGCACGGCCAGCAGCAGCACCGGCCAGCGCAGCACCGCCGGCGGGTCGTGCGGCTGGACCAGGGGCAGGCGCGGGGTGCCGAAGAAGGCCCGCAGCAGCAGCCGACCTGCGTACCAGGCGGTGAGCGCCACGCCGACCAGCCCGGCGATCCAGACGATCCAGCCGACCCAGGACGGGGCCGGGCCGGTGCCCTCCAGCGCGGCCGACTCGGCGACCGTCAGTACGCCGTCCTTGCTCCAGAACCCGGCCAACGGCGGCACCCCGGCCAGGGCGCCCAGGCCCACCACGGTGCACCAGAACGTCACAGGCATGCTGCGCCGCAGCCCGCCCATCTCCGACATCAGCGTGGTGCCGACGGCGTGGATCACCGCGCCGGCGGCGAGGAACAGCAGCGCCTTGAAAGCGGCATGGGTGAGCAGGTGGAACAGCGCCGCCGACGGTGAACCGACCGCCAGCGCGCCGGTCATGTAGCCCAACTGGGAAACCGTCGACCAGGCCAGTACGCGTTTGATGTCGTCCTGGGCGGTGGCGGCGAGCGCGCCGAGCAGCAGCGTGATCGCGCCGAGCACCCCCAGCACCGTCAGCGTCACCGGCGCGGCAGTGAACAGCGGGTAGAGCCGGGCCACCGCGTACACCCCGGCGGCGACCATCGTCGCGGCGTGGATCAGCGCGGAGATCGGGGTCGGGCCGGCCATCGCGTCCGGCAGCCAGGTGTGCAGCGGGAACTGCGCGCTCTTGCCCGCCACACCGGCGAGCAGCAGCAGGCCAGCGGCGGTCAAGGTCGCGCCGGAGTGGTCGTGGGCGAGCACGTCGGCGATCCGGAAGCTGCCCGTCGACACACCCAGCAGCGCGATGCCGAGCAGGAACCCCACGTCACCGACCCGGGTCACCAGGAACGCCTTCATGGCCGCGGCGGGGGCGCCGGCCAGTCGGCGGTCGTGGGCGATCAGCAGGTACGAGCAGAGGCCCATCACCTCCCAGCCGACCAACAACATGATCAGGTCCCCGGCGACCACCACCAGCAACATGGCACCGGTGAAGAGGCTGATCTGGGCGGCGTAGGGCGGGTAGCGGTGGTCCACGTCGACGTCGTCGTGCGGACCGCGCCGCAGGTAACCGATCGAGTAGACCTGCACGGCCAGGGCGACAGCGGTGACCGCCACCGCGACCAGTGCGGCGGCCCCGTCCAGCCGTACACCGAGGGTCACCGCCAACCCGCCGAAGTCGACCCAGGAGGCCGACGTCTCCATCGGCCCATCGACAGTGAGCAGCAGCGCGACGGCCAGCGCCAGCGCACCGGCAGCACCCGCGACGCCGAGCGTCACGGCGGCCGTCCGTGCGCGGTCGCCGCCGGTCGCGCTGTCGCGCCGAGGGGCCGGTGGCAGCAGGAGCCCGAGCAGCCCGGCGACCAGCGGTACGGCGGGCAGCAGCGCCCCGAGCAGCCCGGTCACCGGACCGCCTCCGAGTCTCCGACGGCCGGCTCGCGCCCACCAACGGGATCCGGCGACTCGGTCAACGGCACGTCATCCACTGCGACCGTCGCCCGCAGCCGGTAGAGCTGGAGGACGATCGCCAACCCCACCCCGATCTCGGCGGCGGCCAGGACGATGACGAACAGCGCGAAGACCTGCCCCGAATGCGGGAGCACGGCGCGGGCCGTGGTGTCCGCGGTGACCAGGATCAGGTTGACCGCGTTGAGCATCAACTCGACAGACATCAGCACCAGCACCGCGTTGCGGCGGCGCAGTACGCCGTACACGCCGAGGCCGAACAGCAGCGCGGCGGTGACGTACGGGATGACCGGCCTCACCGGCGACCCCCGGGCTCGCTGTCGACCAGGTCGGCCGCCCGCCCGTCGCGTTGCGGGGCGGCTCGGCCGATGTCCGGGCGGGAGAGCACGATCGCGCCCACCAGGGCGGCGAGCAGCAGCACCGAGAGCACCTCGAACGGCAGCACCCAGGATTGGAAGATCTGCTCGCCCAACCGCTCGGCGGTGCCGGCGTGCGGCAGTGTGACAGTGCTCCAGCGGTACGCGTCGACAAGCAGGGCCGTCAGCCCCAGCCCGGCGCCGCCACCGATCAGCGCGGCCGGCCAGCCGGGCCGGTCCAGGTCGTCGGAAGCGCCGATCGGGGCCCGGGTCAGCATCACCGCGAACAACAGCAGGACCACCACCGCGCCCACGTAGATCAGCACCTGCACCCAGGCCACCAGCTCGGCGCTGAGCACCAGGAAGTCACCGGCCAACGCGCCAAGGCACACCACCAGGTAGAGCCCGGCCCGGACCAGGTGCTTCGTGGTCACCACCAGCACGCCGGCACCCACCGCCACCGCGCCGAGGGCGACCAGCAGCACATCCGCGCCGGTCACCGCGGCGCCCTTCCGGCTCGGGCGATCACGACGCCGGATCCTGGTCGCCGTCGGGGCGTACCGCTGGCGGAGCGGGACGGGCGGCGGCCGCCTTGCGCGCGGCGGACGTCTCCTCCTTGGCCGGCTCACCGTTCGGGTCGTGCGCGGGCGGCGGCGGAACGGTGGCCATCCACTGACCGAGGTGGTCCTTGTCGTGCAGCAGATCCTTGATGTCGTACTCGGCGTACTCGAACTCCGGTGACCAGTAGAGCGCGTCGAACGGGCAGACCTCGATGCAGATGCCGCAGTACATGCAGAGCGAGAAGTCGATGTCGAACTTGTCGAGCACGTTGCGCTGGCGGGGGCGGGCGGCGCCGGGCACCACCACCTCCTCCTTGTGCGAGTCGATGTAGATGCACCAGTCCGGACACTCGCGGGCGCAGAGCATGCAGACAGTGCAGTTCTCCTCGGACAGCGCGATCACACCACGCGAGCGCGGCGGCAGATCAGGAGCCGTGTCCGGGTACTGCTGGGTGGTCGAACGGCTGGTCATCGTCTTGAGGGTGACCGCCAGGCCCTTCACCAGGCCCGCGCCGGGAAGGCCGCGTTCGCCGGTGGCACCGCGCTCGCTGGGGTCGCTCATGTCGACCATCCTGCCCTGTGGCCACGGCGCGCGCGACCACCACCCACAGGTCTACGGCCCTAGGGCTCACCCCAGGAGCAATGTCACCTGCGGATCAGCCGAATCACGCAGCGGGCCCGCCGAACACCGGTGGGAGCATCTCGACGCCGAGCTGTTGCAGCAACTGGAACAGCTCGTTGCAGCTCCACACCTCGACGATCCGGCCCGCCGCGTCGAAGCGCAGGAACGTCGCACCCGAATAGCTGACCACCTGCCCGGTCGGCGGCACCGGCCCGAACTGCCCGACATGGGTGCCGGCGGCCCGCCAGTGCACCGCCACCCGCTCACCGGCCGCGACCACGTCGACGATCTTGTAACGGAGGTCCGGGAAGGCCGCCCGGCGCTCACGATGCCAGGCCAACGTCGCCTCCGGCCCGGTGCCGCCCAGCCCCGGGCACTCCTCGGCGACCAGCTCGTACGCCGACTCCTCCTGGCGGGCATTCCACACATCGGCGATGAACCGCCGGGCCGCCGCCTCCACGTCCGTCATGCCGGCAGGGTAACCGGGACCACGGTGCGCCGTAGATCCGCGAGGATTGGGTAGAGACACTGACCAGACCAGGAGGGCGACGTGGGCGAGGAAAAAGGCGGCAAGTACGTCGAGCCGGGCGGCGAGTTCACCCGCGACCAGCGGTACATCGCCACCCGGATCACCGAGGACGGGCGCGACGGATATCCGGTCGAGCCGGGCCGGTACCGGTTGGCGGTCAGCCGGGCCTGCCCGTGGGCCAACCGACTGATCATCGTGCGGCGGTTGCTCGGCCTGGAGGACGCCATCTCGATGGCGGTGGCCGGCCCGACCCACGACGCCCGGAGCTGGACCTTCGACCTCGACCCGGACGGCCGGGACCCGGTGCTCGGCATCGAGCGCATCCAGGAGGCGTACTTCAAGCGCTTCCCCGGCTACGAGCGCGGCATCACAGTGCCGGCGATCGTGGACGTGCCGACCGGGCAGGTGGTGACCAACGACTACGCGCAGATGAGCCTTGACCTGTCCACGCAGTGGAGGGCGTACCACCGCGAGGGCGCCCCACAGCTCTACCCCGAGCACCTGCGGGAACAGATCGACGAGGTCAATGCCGTGGTGTTCCGGGACGTCAACAACGGCGTCTACCGGTGCGGGTTCGCCGGCAACCAGGAGGCCTACGACAAGGCGTACCACCAGCTCTTCGACCGGCTGGACTGGCTCACCGAGCGGTTGACCGACCAGCGCTACCTGGTCGGCGACACCATCACCGAGGCCGACGTGCGACTGTTCACCACCCTGGTCCGCTTCGATCCCGTCTACCACGGCCACTTCAAGTGCAACAGGCAGAAGCTGAGCGAGATGCCGGTGCTGTGGGCGTACGCCCGGGACCTGTTCCAGACCCCCGGGTTCGGCGACACCATCGACTTCGACCACATCAAGCGGCACTACTACGAGGTGCACCGCGACATCAACCCGACCGGGATCGTTCCGCTCGGCCCCGACCTGTCCAACTGGCTCACCCCACACGGTCGGGAAGCGCTGGGTGGCCGCCCCTTCGGCGACGGCACCCCGCCCCCACCGCCGGTCGAACCAGTCAACCCCGAACACACCCCGCTGCCCTAAACGAACACCCCCGCCCGCCCCGCGCCCGTGCTTTCACCCGTCCGCTCCG
The DNA here is from genome assembly GCF_040649495.1 of Micromonospora sp. NPDC048947. Classification (NCBI taxonomy): domain Bacteria; kingdom Bacillati; phylum Actinomycetota; class Actinomycetes; order Micromonosporales; family Micromonosporaceae; genus Micromonospora; species Micromonospora sp. NPDC048947. Next base: position 181,271 of record NZ_JBEZFO010000013.1, on the reverse strand, counting down.
CCGATCTTGCAGTTTCGGTTGCCGATTCGAGCGCTATGCCCCTTTTGTCGGCACAGTAAGTGCAAGATCGCGGGTCGGCGACCTCCCGACCCCGTCGATCAAGGAGTTGTGGTGCCTGAATTACGAGTGTCCGGGTGATTTGTCACCCACCACAACTCCTTGATCGACGCGGCGGGGCGCGGCGGGCCGGGCGGGGGCGGGCTGCGGGGCGGGGCGGGGGCGGGGCGCGGCGGGGCCGGGCGGGCGCGGGGCGGGGCTGGGCGGGGCGGGGTTGGGTTACAGGGCTATGCGGACGGCTGCGGTTAGGACCAGTTGAGCGAGGGATGCGGGTACAAGGACCAGCCAGCAGAGGCGTTGGAGTTGGTCCTCGCGCAGCCGGGGGTAGGAAACCCGGAGCCAGATGATCACGAAGGACACCGCGAAGATCTTGAGCAGCGTCCAGAGCCAGCCCAACTGGTCGTCGGCGAACGGGCCCTGCCAACCACCCAGGAACAGCACAGTGGTCAGCGCGGCGATCACCACGATGCCGACGTACTCGGCCAGCAGGAAGAACGCGAACCGCAGACCGGTGTACTCGGTCATGTAACCGAAGACCAGCTCCGAGTCGGCCACCGGCATGTCGAACGGTGGCCGACGGATCTCGGCCAGCCCGGCGACGAAGAAAATGATCATCGCGGGCGCCTGCCAGAGCAGCCACCACGGCTGCCACGCCTCGACGATGCCCGACAGGCTGAGCGTGCCGGCCGCCATCGCCACCGACGCGGCGGCCAGCACCAGCGGCAGCTCGTAACCGAGCAACTGGGCCGCCCCGCGCAACCCGCCCAGCAGGCTGTACTTGTTGGCCGACGCCCACGCCGACATCAGCACCGCCACCACCCCGACGCCGACCACGGCCAGCACGAAGAAGAGGCCGATGTCCAACGGTTGCCCGACCAGGTCGTTCGGACCGAGCGGAATGACGAGCAACACCAGCAGGTAGGGCACCAGGGCCACCGCCGGCGCCAACCGGAACACCGCCCGGTCCGCCTCGCGCGGAGTGATGTCCTCCTTCTGCACGAACTTGACCCCGTCGGCCACGAGCTGCGCCCAACCGTGGAAGCCGCCCGCGTACATCGGGCCGAGCCGACCCTGCATGTGCGCCATCACCTTGTGTTCGGCCTGGCCGACAAGCAACGGCAGGGTGAGGAACGCGACCACCACGCCGCCGATCCGGAGCACCAACTCCACCCAGAGCGGCATCAGGCCGTACCCCCGTCGTGGTCGCTCCGGTCGTCGCGGCCCGGCGGGTCCGCGATCGGCTCGCCACCCGACGCGGCCGAGCCCTCGCCGGGCCTGCCCGGTGCAGCCGAGCCTGGCGCGATCTGGTCGGCCCCGTCGACGCCGGGCACGGTCTCGGAGGCCGGACCAACAGCGGACACGGTCTCGGCAGCCGGGCCAACGCCGGACACGGTCTCGGTGGCCGGGCCAACGCCGGGCACGGTCTCGGTGGCCGGGCCAACGCCGGGCACGGTCTCGGTGGCCGGGCCCGCGCCGGGTTGGTCAGGTGCGGCCGAGCCTGCGTCGGGCGCAGGCTGGTCGGCAGAGGTCGGGCCGTCGGTGGCGCCGGCCGGTCGGGGAGTACGCGCCGGACGGGCCCCCGGGGCGGGCCGGGCCGGACGCTCACGGGCCGGCCTGGCCGGGGTGCCGCCACGCGGGCCCTCCCCCACCCCACCGGCGCCGGCCGGGGTGGGCGTGGGACCCCACTCGCCCGGAGCGGGAACGCCCGGTGGGCGGATCGGTCGACGTCCGCCGCCGGCCTCGGACTCGCCCGGTTCCTTCGCGCCCGGCCAGGGCTTGGCCACCCGGGAAGCCAGCACGAACTCCTTACGCAGCGGGTGACCCTCGAACTCCGGTGGCAGCAGCAGCGGCAGCAGTTCCCCGTGCCCGGCGAAGTCGATGCCGAACATCTCGTGCGTCTCCCGCTCGTGCCAGGCGGCACCGGGGTAGACGTCGACCACCGAGGCGACAGTGGGCGCGCCGCGCGGCAACCGGGTACGCAGCAGCAGGCCGTGACGCAGTCGCGTCGACCAGAGGTGCGCCACCACGTCGAAGCCCTCGGCCAACTCGTCGACGGCGGAGAGCCAGTCGAAGAAGTCGCAGGCCAGCTCGGTGTCGTCGCGGGCGGCGGAAACCGCCGTCAGCCAACTCGCGGGTGGCACGTCGACTGTGGCCCGAGCGAAACGTTGCCCGCCGGAGACCGACGGGGTCGCCTCGACCGGCGCGAGCAGCGCGACCAGTCGAGCGCCGACCTCTTCGGGAGTCATGCCGCTGATCCTAGTGCCGGCCGGGCCCGCACCCGGCCGCCGCCGATGCCCAGCGATCTGCCGGCTTTGGGCGCGGCGCACGCCCCGGCGGGGAAAGATGAGGGCGTGCGCGCTGTGACGGTAAGACCAGGGGTCGCCAACTCGCTGAGCCTCGTCGAGGATCAGCCGGAGCCGGCTGCCGAGGAGGGCTCTGTCCTGGTCGAGGCGTTGGCGGTGGGGATCTGCGGCACCGACCACGAGATCATCGCCGGGGAGTATGGCGAGGCGCCGCCGGGTGCCGACCGCCTGGTCATCGGGCACGAGTCACTGGGCCGGGTGATCGAGGACTCCAGCGGCACCCTGCAACCCGGTGACCTGGTGGCGGGGATCGTCCGGTACCCCGACCCGGTGCCCTGCTCGAACTGCGCTGTGGGCGAGTGGGACATGTGCCGCAACGGTCGGTACACCGAGCACGGCATCAAGGGACTGGCCGGGTTCGCCAGGGACCGCTGGCGGGTCGAGCCGCGGTTCGCTGTCGCGCTCGACCCGACGCTGGCCCAGGTGGGCGTGCTGTTGGAGCCGACAAGTGTGGTGGCGAAGGCGTGGGACCACATCGAGCGGATCGGGCACCGGGCCGAGTGGCAGCCGCAGACCGTCCTGGTGACCGGGGCCGGGCCGATCGGCCTGCTGGCCGCGTTGCTCGGCACCCAGCGTGGGCTCACCGTCCACGTGCTGGACCGGAACACCGAGGGGCCGAAGCCGGAGCTGGTCGCCGGGCTCGGCGCCACCTACCACACGGTGCCGGTCAACGACCTGCCCTTCGAGCCGGACGTGGTGATCGAGTGCACCGGCGCTCCCACAGTGGTCCTCGACGTCATGTGCAAGGCGGCCCCCACCGGGATCGTCTGCCTGGCCGGGGTGTCCAGCGGTGGCCGGAGCATCGACTTCGACGCCGGGGCGCTGAATCGGGCGCTGGTGCTGGAGAACAACGTGGTGTTCGGCTCGGTGAACGCCAACCGACGACACTGGAACATGGCCGCGCAGGCGCTCGCCCGCGCCGACCAAATCTGGCTCGAGTCGCTGATCACCCGACGGGTGCCGGTGAACAGGTACGCCGACGCGTACACGCCCGGACCGGACGACATCAAGGTGGTGCTGGAATTCGCGTCCTGAGCGACGCCGCGCCCGATCAGATGCCCGGCAGCCGACCGTTGCGGAACAGGTCGACGAAGAGCTGATGGTCCTGGCGGGCGCGCACCCCGTACGCGTGCGCGAAATCCACCAGGTGGTCGACGAATCCCGACTCGTCGGCGTCCACCGCCGCGACGATCGCCTCTTCGGTGGAGTAGTCCACCAGGTCGTGGCTTGACTCATCGTCGGCTACCGAGTGCATCCGGGCCACCGCCCGGCCAAGGTCGACGAGAACTCCGGTCAGCTCCTCCGGCTCGTTCACGTCCGACCAGTCCAGATCGGCGGCGTACGGGGAGACCTCGGCGACCAGCTGACCGGCCCCGTTCAGCTCGGTGAAGCCCAGCCACGGGTCGGCGTGCGCCTGCAACGCCCGCTGCGACTCGGCGGTCCGGTGCCCCTGGTGTTGGAAGTAGCCGCGGACCGTCTCGTCGGTGACGTACCGCGCCACGGCCGGCACCTGCGCCTGCTTCATGTAGATGACGACGTCGTTCTCCAACGCCTGGGTGTGCCCCTCCAGCAGCAGGTTGTACGACGGCAGCCCGGCCGAGCCGATGCCCACCCCCTTGCGCAGCACCACGTCCTTGATCCGGGCCGCCACCGGGCGCAGCTGCGTCGACGCGGTTGGCAGGGTGCCCAGGTAGTCCTGGAAGGCGGTGCTGACCAGGTCCCGGGTGGCGTCGTCGATCTCGAAGACCCCGTCGCCGATGGAGAAACGTCGCTCGTAGTTGTCAATTGTGGTCTGCGCGGCGAGCAGGTCCACGCGGGTGTTGAGCCGGGCCCGTTGGAGCACCCGGCGCAGCACCCCGTCGGCGTTGTCCAGGGTGATCGAGCCGATCGCGTCGTCGCCACCGGCAGCGATGGCCCGTAGCTCGGTCAGGTACGACCGGGCGAACCCGGCCACCAGCTCCCCGATCGCCGTGTCGGAGAGCGCCTTGCCGTAGCCGAGCAGCGCCACGCTGGCCGCGAGCCGGCGCAGGTCCCAGGTGAACGGCCCGACGTACGCCTCGTCGAAGTCGTTGACGTTGAACACGAGCTGCCCGGAGGCGTTCATGTAGGTGCCGAAGTTCTCCGCGTGCAGGTCGCCGTGGATCCACACCCGGCTGGTCTGCTCGTCGGAGAACCGGTCGTCGGCGAAGTCGCCGAGCTGGTCGGCGTAGAACAGCGCGGCGCTGCCCCGGTAGAAGGCGAACGGCGACGCCGCCATCTTGCGGAACTTGCGGCGGAAGGCGGCCGGGTCGATCGCCATCGACGCGCCGAACTCGTCGGTGAGCACATCGACGATGTGGGTGGACCGCTGGTCCGCTGAGCTGCTCATAGTGCGCAGGCTAGTGCGGCGGGTCCACAACAGGGTGGTGACTCACGCTGTCAGGTCGCGGTGGGTGGGCGTACCGGCGGAGCGGTGAGCGAGTCGACCGAGCGCGGGGCGGCGGCCTCGCGGGGCGGAGCGTCCAACGGCGCGGCCAACACGTCCCGTTGCGGCACACCCCCGATGCCGGACTGCTCGGCGGCGATCTTCTCCTGCAGGCGCAGGATGCCGTGCAGCAGCGCCTCCGGCCGGGGCGGGCAGCCGGGCACGTACACGTCGACCGGGATGAGCTGGTCGACGCCCTTGGTCACCGAGTACGAATCCCAGTAGGGGCCGCCACAGTTGGAGCAGGCGCCGAACGAGATGACGTACTTCGGCTCGGGCATCTGATCGTAGAGCCGCTTGATCGCCGGGGCCATCTTGTCGGTCACGGTGCCGGAGACCACCATCAGGTCGGCCTGGCGGGGGCCGTGGGCGAACGGGATCACGCCGAGGCGGATGAAGTCGTGCCGTCCCATGCTGGTGGCGATGAACTCGATGGCACAGCAGGCCAGACCGAAGTTGAAAACCCAGAGCGAGTAGCGACGGCCCCAGTTCAGCACAAACCGGATCGGCTCCCCGAGCACTGCCGGTAGCTGCACGACCGCCCCCTCTCCTCACCGACAGTGAATCACAGACGACGTCCGTGCGGTCCGGCGGTGATCGGCGCGAGGGGTCCACCAACTGTCCCGGAGCCGACAAGGATCGGCAGCGACTGACGCGCAACCTACTGGCGCGCTCGCTTGTGTGACCGGTGCTGGCGAACACACCGCCCGCAGCCGCCACGGGGAGGACGAGTGCTTGTGACACGAGATGTGCGGGAGGGCGGACGCCCGCCGGACCTGCCGGGAGGCGCAACCTCCACACCAGCGGAGCTGGTCTTCGACGACTTCTACCACGCCCACTTCCGTGGGCTGGTGGTGCAGTTGACCGCGTACACGGGTGACCGTGGGCAGGCGCAGGAACTGGTTCAGGAGGCGTTCTGTCGGGCGTACGCCCGCTGGGACCAGCTCGTCGGTTACCAGGACCCGCTGGCCTGGGTCCGTCGGGTCGCCTGGAACCTCGGCCACAACCGCTGGCGGCGGCTGCGGACCGCACAACTGTGGCTGCTGCGGCAACGGGAGACACACGTGGCCGAGCCGAACCCTGACCGGGTCGCTGTCGACGCCGCCCTGGCGAAACTGCCGCCGAAGCAGCGGCGGGCCGTCGTGCTGCATTACCTCGCCGACCTGACGGTCGCCGAGATCGCCGCCCAGGAACAGGTAGCCGAGGGGACTGTCAAGTCCTGGCTGCACCGGGGCCGGGCCGCTCTCGCCACACTTCTGCGCGACACAAACGAGGAGGTGCGAGATGTCTGAGCAGGAGGTTCTCGACCTCGCCGAAGAGTTCGCCCGATACCGCCGCAGCGCGCTGCCGGAGGTCGAGGCACCGGGGCCGGCCGCCGTTCGGCGGACGGTACGAGGCCGCAGCCGACGACGGCTGGCTGCCACTGCCACGACGGCGCTCGCCCTGTTCGGCGGGTCGGCCGTCGGGTACGCGGCGATGAGCGGCAATGAGCACCGGCCCGGTCCGGTCGAGCCGACGCCGAGCGTGTCGGTGTCGCCGACGCCACCGCCGAGTTCAACCCCCAGCCCCGCCGGGACCAGTACCAGCCCGACCACGACAGTGCCGGACGGCCGGTTCAGCCGGGCACAGTTGCTGGGGGTGCCTGTGACAGTGCCGGCGTGGCGGGCCGGTCGAGGCTGCCCGACGTCGCAGACCCGGCTTACCGCCGACGCCCGGGAAGGCGCGAACTGGCTCCTGGCGCTCGACCACGGCGACATCGACGGGGACGGCGCGGTGGAGACGGTGGCTCTCGTGCAGTGCGTACTGGGCACCCGCGGGCCGATGCAGGTGGTCGCCTTCGACAGGGACAAGGAAGGAAAGGTGACGACTGTCGGCCGGGTGGTAGCGACCACAATCGACAAGCCGCAGTGGCTGTTCGCGCTGGATGTGGTGGGCGACGGCACGGTCCGCGTTCAGGTCGGTGACATCGCTCCCGGGGGCGGTTGGCCAGCCGAGTGGTCACAGCGGCAGTGGCGGGGCTACCGCTGGAAGGGCGACGCCTTCGCCCAGGTCTCCGGGCCGACGAGCTTCGGCACCAACAAGCACGACGTCAACCTGGTCGTCACCTCGACTGATCTGACGCTGTCCGACGCATCGGACGGCTCCCGGACCGGCACTGTGACGGTACGCATCCGCAACGGAGCCACGGGTCCGGCCGCCTATGTGGCGTTGCGGCTCGGCCTGCCGGCGGCGATCCGCCCGGACGGCGACGGGTGGGCGGCCTGCCGCAACGACCCGGAATCGACCGGTGAGCCGGTCACCTGTGATCTGAACCGGCTCGAAGGGGGCAAGGAACTCCGGCTCACGCTGGGCTTCCGGGTGGCGGCGGGTGCCACCGTCGGAACCGGGAAGGCCGAGGTGGACGTCCGGCCGATGGACGCCAGCTTCGACTTCGTCGAGGAGGTCTACGACCCCGACAACACCGTCGTGATCACGTACCGCTGACCGGCGTCGGTGGCGCGGCGTCGAGCTGCGTGTCCACCTGCGCCATCCGCCCCGGCGGTGGTCCGCGTCCGACCCCGCCTCGCCACTCAGTCCCCCATACGACAGTCGAACCACAGCGTCGAGCTGCAACCCCGAGACCCGTTCGGAGCTTCTAAGGGGGTACGGCACGCCGAGCAGGAGCGCCGACATCGGGAGCACGGGAACGACCCCGATGAGCGAGTGGTACGACCGCCTCGGGTACGGGCCCGACGGCGAACGGGGGAGGGGCAGTGACAGTGATGACGGGAGCCCGTGCCAACGAGCCACCGGGGGCGATTGCCGCGAGGGGCGGGGAGCGCACCACGACTGTGAGCTTCGACGACTTCTACCACGCGCACTTTCGCAACGTGACCAGCCAACTGGGCGCCTACGTGGGCGACCTCTCACAGGCCCAGGACCTCGCGCAGGAGGCGTTCTGCCGGGCCCTGGCCCGGTGGGACCGGCTGGCCCGGTACGACGATCCGGTCGCCTGGGTCCGGCAGGTCGCCTGGAATCTCGCCCGGAGCCGTTGGCGACGGCTCCGGACCGCGCGCGACCACCTGCTCCGGCAGCGGCGGGCCGAGGCCACGATGGCCGGGCCGACGCCCGATCGGGTGGCGATCGACGCCGCGCTGGCCCAACTACCCGCCCACCACCGGCGGGCAGTCATCCTGCACTACCTCGCCGATCTGCCGGTCACTGAGATAGCGAGTCAGGAGGGTGTGGCCGAGGGCACCGTCAAGTCGTGGCTGCACCGCGGCCGGGCAGCGTTGGCGGGGCTGCTCGACGAGGGCACCGAGGGGATGGGCAATGTCTGACGTCGACCCGCGGCTACGGGAACGGTTCGCTGCGTACCGCGCCGAGACGATCTCCCAGATCGCAGGTCCGGGACCTGACCAGGCACGGCGTACCCTTCGTCGGCGTCGGCAGGCGAAGGCTGTGACGGTGGCCGTGACGGCGATCGTCCTGGCGGTCGCACCGATCGTCGCCAACGCCGCCCTGCGAAATGACGGATCGGTTCCGACGCCGGCACAGACCGGCGAGCCGACCACACCGCCGCCGAGTGCCCCCGCACCGCCGCCGTCGACCCCGCTGACGCCCAGCACCACCACGACCACGAGTCCGGCCGCGCCGGACGGCCGGATCAGCCGCGCCCAGCTGCTGGCCGCCCGCGTCGACCTGCCGGCCTGGCCCTCGTACGCGCGGAACTGCGCCACCTCGGACGTTCGGCTGCGGCCGCCGACGCACACCATGGGTGTGCCGGCACTGGAGGACCTGGACCTGGACTACACCGACCTGGACAGCGATGGCGCGACCGAGACGGTCGCCCTGCTCAGCTGTCCGATTGGCGAGGCCTCGGCGAAACAACTCGTGGCGTTCGACCGCGACGGGCACGGTCGGATCGTGACCATGGCCCGGGTCATCGGCACGGCCGAGGGGCTCGACGACATCACGGACGCCGCTGTCACGGAGGACGGGAGGGTGCGGGCCCAGGTGGCCGACATCCAGCCCTGCTGCTCGATGCGGAGTTACTGGGCGCAGAAGCAGTGGCGGACGTACCGCTGGCACGACGGCCGGTTCACCCAGAGCGACGGGCCGAGGTCCTTCGGCACTGACCCTCGGCTGACCGACCTGGTGTTGAGCGGCGGCGACCTCGTACTCGGGCCGGCCGGCACAGACGGGAAGCGTCCGGGCACCCTGACCGTGACCGTGACGAACAAGGGGCCGGTGGACGTGGCGCACGTCGGCTTCGCTGAAATCAACCACATCGGGGCGATGAGCAAGGCCGACTCGTCGATCTGCGTGCCGTGGCGGGGAGGCGACGAGTCGGGGACCACCTGCCGCACAGCCGGCCTGCGGGCCGGGGAGCGCCGGGCGTACACGTTCCACCTGCTCGTCGACCCCACGGCGCTGAGACAGCCCAGCGTCCGGGTGGTGCACTTCGACGACCAGGACCGGCACTGGCAGGACCTGACCTTCAAGAACAACTTCGTGGAGGTACGGCTGACTCCCTGATCCGGCCAACGGACCCGGCGGCCGGAACCGACCGCCGGGCCCGTTGCCGCACTGTCAGCTCGGCGCCCAACTGGGGCGTTGCAGCAGACTGACGAATTCGACAAGCAACCGCTCGCGCAGCGCCGATGGCGCGGCATCGAGCAGGGTGTTCACCAGCGCCATCCGCTCCGGCAGCGGTGCCGCGCCCGACCCCGCCTCGCCGCTCAGGCCCAGCCCGGCGGCCAGGCCGACGATCAGGTCCGGGGTCAGCGCCTCGGGGGTCAGCGCGCCGACAAGGGTGGCCAGCTCGGCGGGCAACCGCACCGGGCCGGCGGCCCTGGCTGCGGCCACCGCCTCGGCCAGGTCCGGCCCGAATTCGGCTACCCGGGGGGCGACGGCGGCGGTCACGGTGAGGTGCACGCTGGCGGGCAGGCCGTCGTACGACAGTTGGGGTTGGGTGTGCCAGCCCCGCGCGGTCAGCTCGTCGACCAGGACGAACAGGTCGGGTCCGCCCTCGGTGGCGGTGAAGCAGACGACTGTCGACTCCGGCTCGGCCATCAGCCGCAAGCCGTCGACGGCCCGGACCGCGTCGGCCAGACCGACGACCGCGTCCCTGGTGATGGCGGCCAGCCGCAGGTAGCCGTCGTCGCCGACGTGCCGCACAGTGGCGTACGCGGCGGCGATCGGGCCGCCCGAGCGGGTGGACGCGATAACCGGATTGATCATGGTGTAGCCGGGCCAGTCGGCGTACGCGAAGTATTGCGGGGCGCGCAGCGTGGCGTCGCGGTGCAGGAGCACCGACACCCCCTTCGGGGCGTACGCGTACTTGTGCAGGTCGACCGAGATGGAAGTGACCCCGGGCACCGCGAAGTCGAACGGTGGCACCGGCTCCCCCAGACGGCGCAGGTACGGCAGGGTCCAGCCGCCGAAGCAGGCGTCCACGTGGCAGCGCACCCCGGCCTCGGCCGCGGCGGCGGCGATCTGCGTGACGGGGTCCACCACCCCGTGCGCGTACGACGGCGCGGAGCAGGCGACCAGCACCGTCTCCGGGCGGATCGCGGTGGCCATCGCGGCTGGGTCGGGGCGAAGCGTCTCCGGGGAGACGGGTACGACGTCCAGCGCCACCCGCAGGTAGTGCGCCGCCTTGGCGAACGCCGCGTGCGCGCTCGACGGCACCACGATCCGGGGTGCGGCGATCTCCGGGTGGGCGTCCCGGGCGGTCTTGACGGCGAGGATCAACGATTCGGTGCCGCCGCTGGTGACGCTGCCGACGACGTCCGGGGCGGTGGTCCCGGGGCCGGCGCCCAGCACCCGGCCGGCGGCGCCGACGAGCGCGTTCTCCATGGCCAGCAGGGACGGGAACGCGGTCGGGTCCAACCCGTTGACGTGCGCGCTCTCCCGGTGGGCTGCGGCGGCCAGCTCGTCCAGCCCGGGCACCGCCGGGTCGTAGACGTACGCGAACAGCCGCCCCCCGTGGGTGGGCGCGTCACTCGCCCGCAGCTCCCGCACCTCGTCAAGAACCCGTTCCGCCGGAACCCCGGTGGCGGAAAGCGCCCCAGCCTCAACCCTGTTCTCGTCGATCATGGAGTCATGGTGCCCTTCTCGTGACGGTCAACGGCTTTCGTCCCCCAGCACAACTCCATGATCGACCCGGTCGCTCTGGGCGGTGAGGGTGTACCTGCGGAGCAGGAGGATCGGAGGGGCGATCAGCAGGGCGGGGATCAGCGTGAAACCGAGGAGGACACCCAGTCTCGCCGTGTCCGACTGGGCAGCCGCGGAGCCGGTGTCGGAGGACACGTAGCCGGAGAGCTGGAGCACCAGTCCGTAGATTCCCGGGCCGAGCGCCAGACCGAAGGTCTCCCCGGCGGTCCACAGCCCGGTGAAGACGCCCGCCTGCCGTCGGCCGGTACGCGCCGTCTCGTGCGCGATGCAGTCCGGCAACATGGCCAGTGCGAAGACCTGCTGCCCGGCGTACCCCACGCCGATCAGCGCCACCACGAGATAGACAGCCACCGCCGGCAGCACCGGCGCGGCGACCAGGGCGAACGCCCCGACGGCGAGGATCAGCGAGGCGACGACCAGCGCGGTGCGCTTGCCCAGCCGGGCACCGATCCGGCTCCAGATCGGCATCACCAGCAGCGCCGGCCCGACGAAGCAGACGAAGAGCAGTGTCGGCCCGCTCTCCTCGTCGCGCAGGATCTGCCCGGCGAAGTAGTTGACCCCGGCCAGGATCGTGGCCACCCCGGCGGACTGCACCACGAAGCAGATCAGCAGTGCCCGGAACGGACGGTTGGCACCGGCCACGGCGAGTTGGGCGCGTAGCGTCGGCTCGCTCTCGCCCACAGTGCCGGTCGGCGCGGACCGGGTGCCCAGGAACGCGCCGAGGGCGCCGAGGGCGATCAGCACCGCCACGAACAGGCCCATCCAGCGGTGCCCGGCCACGCCGTCGCCACCGGCGCTCACCACCAGCGGCGCGACAGCGCCGGAGACAAGGATGGCCAACGCCAGTACCGCGATCCGCCAGGTCATCAACCGGGTGCGCTCGGCGTAGTCGCCTGTCAGCTCCGCCGGCATCGCCACGTACGGCACCTGGAAGAAGGCGAACGCGGTGGCGGTGGCGAGGAAGGCGAAGGCCACGTACGCCACGGCCGCCGGACCGTTACCGAAGGGCGCGGCGAAGATCGACGCGAACAGGACGGCGAGCGCGAGGCCGGCGACGAGCAGGTACGGCCGGCGGGCACCCCACCGCGACCGGGTCCGGTCGGAGATCCGCCCGGCGACCGGGTTGACCAGCACGTCCCATGCCTTTGGCAGCAACACCAGCAGGGCGGCCAGCCCGGCGGCCACGCCCAGGGTGTCGGTCAGGTACGGCAGCAGCAGCAGGCCGGGCACTGTGCCGAACGCTCCGGTCGCCAGTGAACCGAGCGCGTAGCCGGCGTGCACCGAGCGGGGCAGCGAGCCGGTGGCTGATGAGCCGGCGCCCGGCGGCGTTTTCATGGGGCCGAATGTTACTCACGTTTGAACGGCGGTCACATCCCCTCATCAGGCGACCAACCCGCCGCCCCGATGTCCACGCCCTCACCGCGAAGCGGCACTCCCTCGGCCCGCAGTCGGGCCCGGGCCTCGCGCTCGTGACCCGGCGGCAGTCGACCACTCGCGGTCACCACCCGATGCCAGGGCACCGAGCCGCCGTGCCGAGCCATGATGTTGCCGACCAACCGGGCCGAGGCACGTCCGGAACGCTCGGACAGCGCGTCGGCCACCCCGCCGTACGACATGACCCGGCCCTCCGGGATCCGCTCGACCAGGTCGAGCACCGCCTCGACGTACTCGTCTGGAGTCACAATCCGCCACCATATGGGAAGGCCGCCGGGCGGTGCGGCCGTGACCACGCAGAATGGTCGGGTGCGCGACGCAGTCACGACGGCCCGGCGGGTCGTCGTCAAGATCGGATCCTCCTCGTTGACCACCGCCACCGGCGGGTTGGCCGACGAGCGCGTCGACACGCTGGTCGACACCCTCGGTCGGCTCACCGCCGAAGGGCGCGAGGTGGTGCTGGTCTCCTCCGGCGCCATCGCCGCCGGGCTCGCCCCGCTCGGGCTGTCCCGACGCCCGCGCGACCTGGCCACCCAGCAGGCCGCCGCCAGCGTCGGGCAGGGGCTTCTGATCGGCAGGTACGCGGCCAGCTTCGCCCGGCACGGCCGCACCGTCGGGCAGGTGCTGCTCACAGTCGACGACGTGACCCGGCGAGCGCACTACCGCAACGCGTACCGGACGCTACGCAAGCTGCTCGACCTGCGGGCGGTGCCGATCGTCAACGAGAACGACACGGTGGCCACCCAGGAGATCCGGTTCGGCGACAACGATCGGCTGGCCGCCCTGGTGGCCGCGCTGGTGCACGCCGACCTGCTGGTGCTCCTCTCCGACGTGGACGCGCTCTGGACCGGTGACCCCGCCAACCCGCGCTCGACCCGGATCGCCGAGGTGCGCGACGAAGCGGACCTCGCCGGCATCACCATCGGCGGGGCCGGCCGGTCCGGCGTCGGCACCGGTGGCATGGTGACCAAGGTCGAGGCCGCGCGGATCGCCACCGGCTTCGGCATCCCGGTGGTGCTCACCGCCGCCGACCTGGCCACGCCGGCGCTGGCCGGCGAACCGGTCGGCACGCTCTTCCACCCGCAGCGGCGACGCCCGACGGCCCGGCTGTTCTGGCTGGCCCACGCCACCTCACCCCGGGGGCGGCTGCACCTCGACCCGGGCGCGGTCGCCGCCGTCGTCGGGCGGCGCAAGTCGCTGCTCCCGGCCGGCATCACCGCCGTGGACGGCACGTTCACGGCCGGCGACCCGGTGGACCTGGTGGACACCGCCGGCGCATCGGTCGCCCGAGGGCTTGTCAACTACGACGCGGTGGAGCTACCCGGGCTGCTCGGCCGCTCCACGTCCGAACTCGCCGCGGCGCTCGGCCCGGCGTACGAACGAGAGGTCGTCCACCGCGACGACCTGGTGCTGCTGTGAACCGAGGACCTTCCCACACCATTTGAGGAGTGCCGGCATGAGCGTTACCGAGCAGGCGCGACGGGCGAGGGACGCCGCCGCGGAGTTGGCAGTGGCCACGCGTACGGTCAAGGACGCCGCGCTGGTGGCGATGGCCGATGCGCTGGTGGCGCGTACCCCGGAGATCCTGACCGCGAACGAGGCGGACCTGGCGGCTGGCCGTGAGGCCGGGCTGAGCGCGGCAGTGCTGGACCGGCTCGCGCTCGACGCGGGTCGGGTGGCCGGCATCGCCGACGCGCTGCGTGAGATGGCGGCGTTGCCCGACCCGGTCGGCGAGGTGGTCCGCGGGTCCACCCTGCCCAACGGCCTGGAGCTGCGTCAGATCCGGGTGCCGTTCGGGGTGGTCGGCATCATCTACGAGGCGCGGCCCAACGTGACGGTGGACGCCGCCGGGATCTGCCTCAAGTCCGGCAACGCGGCGCTGCTGCGCGGGTCGTCGTCGGCCGCGCACTCGAACGCCGCGCTGGTCGCCGTGCTGCGCGACGCGGTCGCCGGGGCCGGTCTGCCCGCCGACGCGGTGCAGTTGCTCGACGCCAGCTCCCGTGACTCGGTGAAGGAGCTGATGCGCGCCAGGGGTCTCGTCGACGTGCTCATTCCGCGCGGTGGCGCGTCGCTCATCCGGACCGTGGTCGAGGAGTCGACAGTGCCGGTGATCGAAACCGGGGTGGGCAACTGCCACGTCTACGTCGATGCCGCCGCCGACCTGGCGAAGGCCGTGGCGGTGACGCTGAACGCCAAGACGCAACGCCTGTCCACCTGCAACACCGCCGAGTCGCTGCTGGTGCACGCGGGCATCGCCGACGCGTTCCTGCCGTTGGTGCTGGCCGCGTTCGCCGAGGCGGGGGTGACAGTGCACGGCTCTCCCGCTGTGGCCGCCCACTCCGCCGCTGTGGTCCCGGCGACCGAGGAGGACTACGCCACCGAGTACCTGTCAGCCGACATCTCGGTGGCGGTGGTCGACTCGCTGGACGCGGCGGTCGCGCACATCCGCCGCTTCGGCACCGGGCACACCGAGGCGATCGTGACCGACTCGGCGAGCGCGGCCCGCGACTTCGTCGCGAGAGTGGACGCGGCGGCGGTGATGGTGAACGCTTCGACCCGGTTCACCGACGGCGGCGAGTTCGGCTTCGGGGCGGAGATCGGCATCTCCACCCAGAAGCTGCACGCTCGCGGTCCGATGGGCCTGCCCGAGCTGACCAGCACCAAGTACGTCGTCACCGGCGACGGGCACGTGCGCTAAGCCCCGCCCCCCCTGCGGCGATCTTGCACTTTCTGTCCCGACACAAGGGGCATATGGCACACAACGACGACACAAGCTGCAAGATCGACCGGAGGGGCGGAGGGGTTCAGCTCGGCGGCGCCGGGCGGGCCGCCCGGATCGCGGCCAGCGTGGCGTGCACGTCGAACTGGTGGCCGTCCTCGCTCTCCCACCCGCCGTCGCTGCGCTGGGTCTCGGTCAGCCGGCGCAGCGCCCGCACCATGATCCAGTCCTGTGGGTCAACGCCAGCGCGGCGCAACGTGGCAGCCAGCCACGCAACGTCCCCGGGGGGCATCTTCGGCATCCGCTCGGCGAGCACCACCTGGATCCGGGCGGACTCCTGGAACATCTCCTGCCGGTGCAGCACGGCCGCGCTCAGCCAGCCCGCGGCCAGGTACGACGGCCAGGTACCGTCCGGGCGCAGCCGCACGGCGAGCGAGTGGGCAGCCGCCTGCACCACCCCGGCGTACGCCCCACCGACCCGATGGTCGAGCGGACCCGAGGCCCGGGCGTCCAGGCCAGCGACGGTGAGCCAGAAGCCGGCGTTGGCCGTCACGAGGAACCCGGCCTCCGGGTCGCCGGGACGGGCCCACTCCGGAGCCGAGTCGGCCAGCGACGCGTCCTCTTCCCAACCGCCGTCGGCCTGCTGCCGGGACGCCAGCCAGTCCAGGGCGCGGCGGGCGGCGGGACGGCCGAGCCCGCCCAGGTCGTCCAGCTCGACGAGCCGGAAGCAGGTGGCGTCGATCGAGGCGACCTCGCCGCCCCAGGTGGCCGGCCAACCGCCGTCCGGTGACTGGCCGACCTCGGCCGTCTCCAGCAACTCGGAGGGCACGGCGGTGCCGTTGCGGAGCCAGGAGAGACGGGCGCGTTCCACCGCATCCCCATGCGCCACGACGAACCCGATCGCGGCTTCCAAGTCGACCACGGCGGAGACGCTACCTGCGCAGACGCGATGCCGCCTCGGAGAATCGGCCAGCCCGGAATGGCTGCGTCGCTCCGGCGGGACGGCCGCTCGGCGTCATCTGCGTCGATTTGCCGGGGCGGTCGCCTGGGCGACCCCAGCGCGGCGGCGTGGCCGCGCCAGGGCCGCCCCGGCTCGATCGGTCAGTACGCGGGCAGCGACGGGTCGATCTGCTTGATCCAGGAGAGCACGCCGCCCTGCACGTGCACGGCATCCTTGAAACCGGCCGCCTTGAGCGCGGCGAGCGCCTCCGCCGAGCGGACGCCGGACTTGCAGTGCAGCACGATCTGCCGGTCCTGCGGCAGCTTCGCGAGGGCCTCACCGGAGATGATGTCGCCCTTGGGGATCAGGGTGGCGCCGGGGATCCGGACGATCTCGTACTCGGCCGGCTCGCGTACGTCGACGAGGAAGATGTCCTTGCCGGCGTCCTGCCACTCCTTGAGCTCCAGGGCGGTGATGGTCGAGTCGAGCGTCGCCTCCTGGGCCTCCTCGGAGACCGCGCCGCAGAAGTCCTCGTAGTCTTCCAGCAGGTCGGTGACGGTCGGGTTGTCGCCGCAGAGCGCGCAGTTCGGGTCCTTGCGGACCTTGATCTTGCGGTATTCCATCTCCAGGGCGTCGTAGACCATCAGGCGGCCGACCAACGGCTCACCGATGCCGGCGAGCAGCTTGATCGCCTCGTTCACCTGGATCGAACCGATCGACGCGCAGAGGACTCCGAGCACGCCGCCCTCAGCGCAGGAGGGAACCATGCCGGGCGGCGGCGGCTCCGGGTAGAGGCAGCGGTAGCAGGGGCCGTGCTCGGCCCAGAACACCGACGCCTGGCCGTCGAAGCGGTAGATCGAGCCCCAGACGTACGGCTTACCCAGCAGCACCGCCGCATCGTTCACCATGTAGCGGGTGGCGAAGTTGTCGGTGCCGTCGACGATCAGGTCGTACTGGGCGAAGATCTCACGGACGTTCTCCCGGTCCAGCGCGGTGTTGTGGATCTCCACGTTGACCAGGGGGTTGATCTCGCGGATCGACGCTGCGGCGGACTCGGCCTTGGACCGGCCGACGTCGGACACGCCGTGGATGACCTGGCGCTGGAGGTTCGACTCGTCGACGGTGTCGAAGTCGATGATGCCGAGCGTGCCGACACCCGCCGCGGCGAGGTACAACAGGGCGGGCGACCCGAGGCCACCGGCACCGACACAGAGCACCCGGGCGTTCTTCAGCCGCTTCTGGCCGGTCACCCCGACGTCCGGAATGATCAAGTGACGTGAGTAGCGGCGGATCTCGTCTACGGTCAGCTCGGCGGCGGGCTCGACGAGCGGGGGCAACGACACGGTGGACTCCCCGGGATCGGCGGTGTGAACCGCGCCATTGTTGCTCGCGGGAGCCCTCCTCGGCCATGAGGGACGACACGTGGTCCGCTATGCGGGAGCGGGAATAACCGACGACCCACCAGATCAGGGGACGATGTCCCCCGCGTAACGACGACCGTCGAGGTACGGCCAGGCGTTGGCGACGCACCCTTGCAGGCCGTACGTCTGCTGCTGCATCACCGGGGCGGGCTCCCCCGGGCCGGGGCACGCCTCGTGCTCCTCGCCGAACTCGTGGCCCACCTCGTGGTTGATGACGTACGTGCGGTACGTGTCCAGCGAGGCGCCGTAGTCGGGGACCGCCTCCATCCAGCGGGCCAGGTTGATGATGACCTGACCGGGCAGCCGACAGGAGGTGTAGCGCTCGGTGGTCAGGCCGCCCTCGGCGCACATCCGCTCGGACGTGACAGGGGTGGCCAGGTAGATGGTGAAGTCGGCGGCCCGGGCGTCGGCCACCCGTTGCACCCGCAGCTCATCGGACGCGATCCAACTGCGCGGGTCGGCCAGCACCTCGTCCACCGTGGCGGCGAACACCTCGGCGTCCTGGCCGGCGTCTCGTTCGACGACGACCCGGTACCGGTGCAGCGGTCCGTCCGTGCCGTGCACTGATGTCTCGCCGTCGGCTGCCGTGAAGCGTCCCGCTCCGACCGACGGATAGCCGGTGGGCGCGGGGTGCGCGGCCACCCCACCTCCGTGGCCCATGCCACCCTGCGTGGTGGCCGGAGGCTCGACCGTCGGCTCGCCGCCCCGGCTAACCGTCACCCCGATGGCGGTTGCGAGCACGAGCAGGCCGAGCAGCATGCTGCGACGGCGACGCCTGTGCATCCGGACGAACGCGGGACGCACATCCTGCGACGCCGACCGGGGCTCGGGCGGCCGGGGCGGGCCGTAAGGGGACGACGGCGTCATAGGATCAAGCGTGCCAGATTATTCGGGCATTTCTCCGTTTTTATGGCTATTGCCGCAAGACGCCTGATGGAGGAGTCATTCGTCGGCGTGTCGGGCCGATCCACTCACAGCGCCGGACCGGTGTATCGACGCCCATTCAGGTACGGCCAGGGGTTGACCCGGCAGCCGTTGAGGAAGAGCGTCTGCTGCATCATCACCGGCGCGGGCCGGCCAGCGCCGGGACAGCGCTCGTGCCGATGCCCGAGCTGGTGACCCACCTCGTGGTTGACCACGTACGTCCGGTAGACAGCCAACGGCACACCGGCCGAGACGAAGTGCGGCACCGACAACCGCCACCGATCCAGGTTGATGATCACCTGGCCGGGCGCCCGACAGGACGTGTACGGGCGACCGCCGATCCGGATGTCCACCCCACCCTTCGCGCACATCCGACCCGCAGTCCGGGCGGTGGCCAGGTAGACGGTGAAGTCCCGAGGCGCAGCCCCCGGCACCTGCTGCAACCGCAACCTGCCGCTGTCGACCCAACTGCCCGGCCCGGCGAGCGCCGCCTCAACCGCCTGGGCGAACCCGGTGACGCCCTCGGCACTGCCCGACTCCACAGCGACCCGGTAACGCCGCAGCTCACCCGCCCGACCCAGCACCGGGCCGGAGCGGGCGTCGTAGCCGAACCCGCCAGTACCGGCGCTCGGGACCGCGCCGGGCACCCGCAACACCGGGGCCGGGCTGGACGGAACCGCGGCAGAGGGCGACGGGTCGGGCGGCAGCGGCCCAGCCACCAGCGGCGGCGGGCCGATCTCCTCGGCGGCCAACCGGTCAGCGCCGGGACGCCCACCCGGCCCCTCGGCGATCACGGTCACCACCGCACCGACGGCCACCACCACCGCCACCAGCTGGGCGAACAGCGCGAAACGTCGCCGACGGCGAGCAGGATGGCGGGCTGAGCTGGGCATCCAGGTCAGCCTGCCAGATCAGACCGCCCCGCGGTGTCCTCCGTTTCGGCGAGCAGGCCGACCACCGCGCGGGCAACCAGCCGGGGAACCTCCAACTGCGCCACATGACCGACGCCCTCAAGCATCATCAATCGGCTGTCCGGAATGACCCGGGCGGTCTGCGGCCCGACCCGCACGTCGACCAGACGGTCCTGCAGACCGCCCACCACCAGTGTCGGAGCCCGTACCGCCTCGGCGAGGCGCCACAGCGACCCCGGCCCCGGCAGGTACGCCCGCAGGAAGCTGGAGACCAACCCACGGAACGTCCGGACGTACGCGGCGGCGTAGTGCTCGGCCTCGTACCGCACCCGGATCTCCTCCAGCGCCTCGGCCCGGCGCTGATCGCAGATCCGGCTGAGGTCGGCGACGCACGCCTCCAGCACCTGCTGAGCCATCACCTCGGGAGCGAGCTGGGTGAGGTGCCGGGCGACCAGCCGCTCACCGCGCGGAATGGCGAGCACCGGCAGCATCCGCCCCTGCAACGAGCGCCGGAAATCCAGGAACGGCAGCGCCGGGGAGATCAGGGTGAGGGTGCGGACCAGATCCGGCCGGAGCCCGGCGACCTGGACCGCCACAGCCCCGCCCAGCGAATTGCCGAACAGGTGCACCGGCCCTCGACCGGAATGCTCGATCCAGCGGACCACCAGATCCGCGAAGGCCGGAATCGTGTAGCTCGGGCCCGGCTCGCTACGGCCGAAGCCGGGCAGATCGATGGCCTGACCGTCCAGCCGGTCGGCGAGCAGCCCGGCCAGGTCGGTCCAGTTCTGCGACGACCCGCCCAACCCGTGCACGTACAGCGCCGGCTCCGCGCCAGCGGCGGTGGCCGGGGTGTCCCGCACGTAGGTGACCCGTCCGTCGAGGCGGACTTCCCGGCCCGGCCATGGCGGCGGAACGGCGTCGTCGGGGAGCAGGTGGTCCGGCCAGAGGGTGGCGCGTCTCATTGCTCCAGTCTGCCTCGGACCACTCAGGACAGCAGCGCCTCCAGCCGACGGTTGACCGCGGCCAGCGTCGCCCGGACCACCGCCTGACGCGGATCACCAGCGACCAGGGCCGACCCGGCGAGCTGCTCGACCCAGCCCTCACAGACCAGCAGCGCCACCACTGTGGCCACCTCGCAATTGCCGAACGGCACCACAGCAGCGTGTTCGACGAAACAGCGCCCACGCTCGGCGTTCTCGGCACCGCGCAGCAACTCGTCCACCGCGGCCGCCGCCGCCACCGCGCAGAGCCGCAACACGTAGCCGTCCACCGCCGGCCCGGTGGCGTACCCGGAGGCGCTGTCACCCCCGGCCAGCAGCCGGACCTCCACGTTCGCGTCCAGGCCGAAGGTGCTGACCTGCACGTGGTCGATCACCACTCGGGGCCCCGGCGCACCGCCGGTCTCCAGCGGCCGGGACGGCGCCGACTCCGTCGTGGTCACCTGGCCACCGGAGTACGACGTACCCAGCGTCGCCGGGCTACCGGTCGCGGCGCCCGTCGGCGCGGAAGAGACCGACCCGGGTTCCTCCACCGTGGCGCGCCCCCGGTGCGGAGCGTTCGACCGGCGGCGGCGCATCGGGTCCGTGCCGGTCCGCTGCTCCGGCCCGGCCGGCGGGGAATCGACCCGACCGCCGGACGGGCGGGCCACCGTCGGCGACTCGGCCGACCGAACCTCGCCGGGGTCGCGCGAAGCCGCGTTTCGAGTCTCCGGGGTACGCCGCTCGGCGGGCTCGGCCGCGCGACGGCGAACCGGTGGAGGTGGCGTGCTGGGCAGGCCGGGCACGTTCTGCGGGGCTGCGGCCAACCCCATCCGCTCCTGGAGCAGCCGGGCCACCTGCCGACTCACCTCGGCCGGGTCGGCACCGTCGGCGAGGTCGAGTCGCAGACTGTGCGCCCCCGCCGGCGTGCGGCGCAGGGCCGCGTCGCGGACACCGGCCACCTCCCGGACGGCGTCCAGGATGGCGTTGACATCGAACCCCTCCGGGCGCTCTCGCAGTGGGGCTGGCTCGTCGTCCCGACGCAGGTGAGTGGCGATGCGGGCAAGTTCCGGGGTTTCGGCGGGTGGCTCCACGGCTGGCGGCTCCGGCACGACGGGCACGTCCGGTTCTGCGGGGACGCGCTGCGGCAGCACCACCGCGCTCGCAGTCGACTCCCGGCCATCGTCGGCCGGCGACGTCGGGTCGGGAGCGGATCGGCGCGCCGCGTAGGCGGAGGCGGACGCCGGTGCGGGCTGATCGCGGCGGCCGGAACCCATTGTGGCGGTGGGCGGGACCGCTGTGGTGGAGGACGGGGTGGCGTCAGTCGATGGCGAACCGTTGACCGGCGCGGCCGGTGGGGACGGCTCGACGGGTGACGGACCGGGCTCGGGTGTCGCCGGCCGGAGCCGGAACGGTGCTGTCGGTCGGACATCGGGCCGGGACCGGCCGGGCGTCTCGCCCTCACCAGCGCTGGCCGACCGGCTGGCCGGCCACGACGGGCGCTCGACCGGGGTGGCCGGAAGCCGGCCCTCGGACCAGTCCGGCCGCTCGGCCCGGGAACTGCTCGCCGTCGGCGAACCGCCGGTCCAGGACGAGCGCTCCGCGACCAGCGACGGGCCTGCCGGAGCCGGTGGCGCGTCGGTCAGCGTGGGAGGTGGCCCGGCCGGAGCCGGAGGCGGTCCGGCGGGTGCCGGAGGTATCGCTTCGGGCGGTGCGGGTGGGTCGGCCGGTGCCGGGCTGGAGGCCCAGGAGGGTCGCGTCGGCGGCGAGGCGGCCGGCGCCGGATCGGCACCACCGGCCACTGACTGCCGCGTCGACGCCGCGCCGGTCACAGGCGGTTCGGACCCGCCAGCCCAGGACGGCCGCACCGGCGGCACGCTGGTCGCCGCCTCGGACCCGCCGGCCCAGGACGGCCGCACCGGCGGCACGCTTGTCGGCGTCGGATCGGACCCCCCAGCCCAGGAGGGCCGCGCGGGTGACGCGCTGGTCGGGTCGGGATCGGCCCCGCCAGCCCAGGACGGGCGGTCGGCCCGGGGGCCACCGATCGCCCCGGACCCCGCCCAGGACGGACGGTCAGCAGGCGGACCGCTGGTCGGCGTCACACCACCAGCCCACGACGGACGATCAACAGGCGGACCGCTGGTCGGCGTCACACCACCAGCCCACGACGGACGATCAACAGGCGGACCGCTGGTCGGTTCGGCGGGGCGTTCCGGGGTGGACTCGGATTCGACCCGGGCGGGTTCGTACGCCCGGGGTGGTTCGGCGCGCACCGGCTCGTACGGACGGGGCACCTCGGCGCGCACCGGCTCGTACGGCTGGTGGGGTTCGCCGACCCAGTCCGGTGCCGGCTCGTCCCGTGCTGCCGGGCCAGCCGGCTCGTCGTCCTGGCGGGACCAGGGCGGGGCCCACCCGCCACCCCAGCTCGGACGGTTCCAGTTCGGCCCCGACCAGTCGGGCTCGATGGCCGACGACTCCCCGGCGCGGTGCGTTTCGCCGGCGCGGTGCGCGTCGCCGCTGCGGTGCGCCTCTCCGGCGCGATGCGTCTCCGCCGGCCGGGAACCCTCGCTAGCGCGACCGGGCTCGCCCTCGTCGGCGGACGCGGTAGGGCCCGGGGTGCGTCCCGCGGTCGCCGCGGGCTCGGGTGCGAGCGGGTCCCGCCAGTCGCGTGGCGCGGTCGGATTCTCGTCGGCGGCCAGCCGCTCGCCGGTCGGCGCGTGGAAACCGGGCGGCACCTCAAAGCCCGACGCCGCGGTGCCGACGGGCGGCACCTGGACGGCCGGCGGGGCCGAGGTGGGCAACCCGGGCTCGGCCCAGCGGGCACGGTGCGCGGCAGCCGGATCGACTGTGAACTGTGGGGAGGAGCCCGGGTCGGGCTCGACGGCACTCTGCTCCGTCGGCGGTGCGGGACGTTGGGCGGGCACCACGAGCCGGTCGCTGGCCGCCCCGGGACGCCCCTCAGCGGGCAGCCCGGGCGGGGCGCTCACCGGTGTGGGGCGTCCTGCGGGCGGTTCGAGACCGGGGTGAGGGACGCCGTTGACGTCGTCCGGGTGGTGCGCGCCGTTGACGTGGTGGCCGTTGGCGCGGACCGGCGACTCCGGGTCGCCCGACCGCCCGACCAGCGGCGATGGCAGGTCACCGTGCCGTGTCGAGGAGGTCCGCCAGCCCGACGCGGGGTCGGGCTGCCAGCGCGGCGCCTCATCCCGGGCGTCCTCGCGGTCGGCGGCTCGGGGCCACCCACCCGCCGGAGGCGCCCACCCACTGACGGAACGGCTCGGGTCGTCGTGCTGACCCGCTCCGTCACCGTGCTCTCCCGGGGTGGCGGCTCCGGGTTGCCCTGTTTCACTCACCGCGCGCTCCTTGGTCGCCCCCGCTGAGGCTACCGTGTGCCGAGAGTGGCGATAAGTTACAGCGGCGGGCCATTTCCACGACCGAGGTCACGGGCCTCGCCCGGTCTGGGGGGAAAATGCCGGCTCGTACGAAGAACTCGGAGGATCCCATGACCGCTGCGGGGAACGGTGCACAGACCGCCGGCCGGCCCACCCGCCTGCCCCGCTCCGCGCGCCGTAAGCAGCTTCTCGCTGCGGCGCAGGAGGTGTTCGTCGCGCAGGGCTACCACGCCGCCGCGATGGACGACATCGCCGAGCGGGCCGGGGTTTCGAAGCCGGTGCTCTACCAACACTTTCCCGGAAAGATGGATCTCTACCTCGCGCTGCTCGACACGCACTGTGACGCCATCGTCGCTCAGGTGCAGGATGCGATGCGCGGCACCAGCGACAACAAGGAGCGGGTCAGCGCGTCGGTGCGGGCGTACTTCGACTTCGTCGACCACGAGAGCGAGGCGTTCCGGCTCGTCTTCGAGTCGGATCTGCGCAACGACCCGGCGGTGCGCCAGCGGGTGGAGCGGGTCGAACAGGGCTGCATCGCGGCGATCACCGACACCATCATCTCCGACACCGGAGTGAGTCGGGCACACGCCGAGTTGCTCGCCTCCGGGCTGGTCGGCGCGGCGGAGACGGCCGCGCAGTTCTGGCTGGCGGGCGGCCGTCAGGTGCCGAAGGCCGAGGCGGAGGCGTTGGTGGCCGCGCTGTCGTGGCGGGGCATCGCGAGCTTCCCGCTGCAAGGTGAGTCAGCCTGACCGCTGGCCCCGTGATCGGATAGCCTTCGCAGGGCGGTTCTTTCGCCCCAGTTGAGGAGGCACAGTGGAGGTCAAGATCGGCGTGCAGTACGCGCCACGCGAGCTGGTAGTGGACAGCGCGCAGTCGCCGGCCGAGATCGAGCAGATCGTGACCGACGCCTTCGCCGGTAACGGCGGCACGCTCTCCCTGACCGACGAGAAGGGCCGGCGGGTCATCGTTCCGGTCGAGAAGGTCGCCTACGTCGAGATCGCCGAGGCGTCGTCGCGGGCGGTCGGGTTCACCGTCCGCTGACCGGTCCGGCCATCGCGGCAGGTCGGCACTCGGCCCACCTGCCGCAGGCCGGCGCCGGCCGACCCGGCCGGGTGGTCAGTTGTTCAGCCCGGCGGCGGCCATTCGCGCGGTGTGCGCGGTGGTGAGCCTGCCGAACAGCCCCGGCACGTCGACCCGGCCGTCGCGTGCGATCAGCGCGGTGAGGGTGGCCCGCTCGGCGGCGACCCGGCCGGCCTGGGACAACGCCTCACCGACCAGCCGCCGGGCCCACATGGAGAGTCGACCGGCCACCCTGGGGTCGTCGGCGACGGCCGCCCGGATCTCCACCGCGGCGAAGTCCGCGTACCGGGAGTCGTGCAGGACGTCCAGCACCAACGCCCGGTCCGGTTCCTCCAGCGCGTCGGCGATCTCGCGAACGAAGTCGTCGGTGATCGCGTCGCCCACGTACGCCTTGGTGACCACTTCCGCCCAGTCCCGTGGCTCGGTCGAATCGTGGTACGCCTGCAACGGCTCGACGTAGGGCGCCATCGCGTCCTCGGGCGGTACGCCCAACACTCTGAGCCGGTCGGCGAGGCGCCGGTAGTTGGCGATCTCGGCCGCGGCCATCTCGTTCAGTGCGGCCCGGCGGCGCAGGTCGGGAGCGAGCCGGGCATCGCCCGCCATCCGCTCGAAGGCGAGCAGCTCACCGAAGGCGACCAGACCCAGCAGGTCGGCGTACGCGGAACCGGAAGCGGACACGAGCGGCAGGCTATCGCGTAGCGGCCCTCGACCGCGTCCCGCGCCGTCCTTGCCGATCATGGAGTGGTGCCGCCTGCCTTAACCCACTTTGCGAACTTTGTACCCCAGCACAAGTCCATGGTCGACGTCGGCGGAGCGAGGGGGCGCGACGTCGGGCGCGGCGCAGAGTGTGGCTTAGGTCACATTTGCTTGCCCCGCGTGGCGAGTGGCCGACTGGGAATCGGGACGGGGGCATGCCTGTTCAGGTAACATGGAGCAGTTGCCGTGGGCGCCGATCTGATCGAAGCTCAGCCCGCGGCGCGCGTGCGGCCCGGTCCGGCTCGGCAATCTGCCGCCGACCGTGTGGCCCGCGTCATACCGAACGCGCCCTGAGGACATGACGGGCGCACCCACGAGAGGGCACCCCCACATCCACATGAGCGACCTGACTCAAGATTTGCTGGACGGCCAGGAACTGGCCCCCACCGCCCCGGTTCGACCGGAGGCCCCCACGTTCGCCGCACTCGGCGCCCGCGCCGAGACCGTCGAGGCCCTGGCCTCGGCTGGCATCACCCGCGCCTTCGCCATCCAGGAATACGCTATCCCGATCGCGCTGCGCGGCGTCGACCTGATCGGTCAGGCGCCCACCGGCACCGGCAAGACCCTCGGCTTCGGCGTACCCCTGCTCGACCGGGTCTTCGCCCCGGGCGAGGGCAGCGACGGTGTCCCCCAGGCCCTGGTCGTCGTCCCCACCCGCGAGCTGGGCATCCAGGTCGCCAAGGACCTGGCCGCCGCCGGCCGGACGCGCGGCGTCCGCGTGCTGCCGATCTACGGCGGCGTGGCGTACGAGCCGCAGATCGACGCGCTCCGCAAGGGCGTCGAGATCCTGGTCGGCACGCCCGGCCGACTGATGGACCTGCAGAAGCAGAAGCACCTCCGGCTCGACCGGGTGCACGCACTCGTCCTCGACGAGGCCGACCGGATGCTCGACCTGGGCTTCCTCGACGACGTCGAGAAGATCCTGGCGATGCTTCCGGAAGACCGGCAGACGATGCTCTTCTCGGCCACCATGCCGGACCCGATCGTCACATTGTCGCG
The DNA here is from genome assembly GCF_040649495.1 of Micromonospora sp. NPDC048947. Taxonomy (NCBI): domain Bacteria; kingdom Bacillati; phylum Actinomycetota; class Actinomycetes; order Micromonosporales; family Micromonosporaceae; genus Micromonospora; species Micromonospora sp. NPDC048947. The sequence goes on along the minus strand of NZ_JBEZFO010000013.1, from coordinate 154,678 downwards.
CCGCTTCCTGCGTCAGCCGATGACGATCCACGCCGGGCACACCGCCGAGACCGGCCCGTCGCCGCAGACCCAGCAGTTGGTCTACCGCACCCACTCGATGAACAAGGTCGAGGTGGTGGCGCGCATCCTCCAGGCGGAGGGGCGTGGGCTGACCATGATCTTCACGCGTACCAAGCGTGCCGCCGACCGGGTCGCCGAGGACCTCGACTTCCGCGGGTTCGCGGTCGCCGCGGTGCATGGTGACCTCGGCCAGGGTGCCCGCGAGCGGGCTCTGCGGGCCTTCCGGGCCGGCAAGATCGACATCTTGGTCGCCACCGACGTGGCGGCGCGTGGGCTGGACGTCACCGGCGTCACCCACGTCATCAACTACGACTGCCCGGAAGACCAGGACACCTACACCCACCGGATCGGTCGTACCGGCCGGGCCGGCGCGACGGGTGTCGCGGTGACCTTCGTCGACTGGGACGACATGCCGCGCTGGCGGATCATCGACAAGACCCTCGGTCTGGAGATGCCGGAGCCGCCGGAGACGTACCACACGTCGCCGCACCTCTACACCGACCTGCACATCTCCACCGAGGTCAGCGGCACGCTGCCCACCGCCGAGCGCACCCGGGCCGGGCTGTCCGCCGAGATCGAAGAGGATCTGGGTGGGACGACCCGCTCCCGTCGGGGCGACAGCGGCGGTCGGGGCCCCCGACGCGGCGAGAGCCGTGGTGAGGGTCGCGGCGAGCGCCGTGGTCGGGGCGATGGCCGCCGCGACCGCTCCGACGCCGGCACGCCGGCCGTCGCCGAGGCACCTGCGGCCGACGCCGCCGCCGAAGGCAACGAAGGCACCCGTACCCCCCGCCGCCGGCGTCGCCGCCGTGCCGGCGAGGTGGTCGCGGCCGAGGCGACAGCCGTGATCTCCGCCGACGCCGGCCCCTCCGAGCCGGCCACCGCGTCTGACGGCGAGGCGTCCAAGCCGCGCCGCCGACGCCGCCGCCGTGGTGGCGGTTCCGGCGCGGACACTCCGGCCGAGGCGACAGCGGACTGACCACCAGCCACATCTGACATCCCCCGCACCGCCTCGCGCGGTACGGGGGATGTTCCCTTCTCCCACCCCACCTGCCGAAGATGGAACGATGCCGCAACCACTGGACGCCGCCCTGACCGAGGTTCGGGCGCTGCTGCTCGACCCCGCGCTGACCCGGGCGGTCGCCGCCGGACGTCGACGCGGTCGCCGCCCCACAGTTGAACGGGCCGAACTGCGGCCGGTGCGGCTCAAGGCCGGGCCCCGGATGCAGATCACCACGTCCGACGGTGCTCGCCCCTACACCCGCAACCTCGCCTCCGGTCCGGAGGCCGCTGCGGCGATCGACGAACTGCTCGCCGAACCGTTCGGTAACTGGCACGTCGAGACGGCCGACGCGACCCTTCAACTGCGGGTGACCAAATCCGGCGAGGCGCAGGTGCACCGGGCCGCGACGTCGCGTCCGGCGGCGACGCCCACCGGAAACGACCGGACGAAGGAATACCTGCTCGACCCCGGTGACCCGATCTTCGCGGAGATCGGCGGCTCGGCGGCGAAGCGCCGCCAGGTCGACGCGTTCCTGCGGGCCCTGGCCGCGACCCTGCCCGACGACCTGACCGGTCCGCTACGGGTGGTCGACCTGGGCTGCGGCAACGCCTACCTGACGTTCGCCGCGTACCGCTATCTGACAGGTCGGGGGCTCGACGTCCAGCTGGTCGGCGTGGACGTCCGGGAGGACCAGCGGCGACGAAACACCGAGCTGGCGCAACGGCTCGGCTGGGCCGACCAGGTCAGCTTCGTGGCCGGGACGATCGCCGACGCCGTCGTCGACCCCGCCCCCGACCTGGTGCTGGCGCTGCACGCCTGCGACACCGCCACCGACGAGGCGCTGGCCCGCGCGGTGCGCTGGGAGGCCCGCTGGGTGCTGGCCGCGCCGTGCTGCCACCACGATCTGGCGAAGCAGCTCCGCGCCCACCCCGCCCCGGCCCCGTACGAGCTGCTGACCCGGCAGGGCATCCTGCGCGAGCGCTTCGCCGACGTGCTCACCGACGCGCTGCGCGCCGGGCTGCTGCGGGTGCACGGGTACCGGACCGAGGTGGTGGAGTTCGTGGACTCGCAGCACACCCCGCGTAACCTGCTGATCCGCGCCCGTCGTACCGGTGCCGGGGCGACCGAGCCACAGCGCGCGGAGTACCGCGAGCTGGTGGACCAGTGGCAGGTCACTCCCCGGCTGGAGACCCTGCTGGCCGCCGGCGAGGCGTCCGTCTCCTAGGGGGTGGGTGGCTAGCGTCGCCGATCCCGGCCGCCGTTGCGCTCGCTGACACCGCGGTCGAGGACCGACACCCGGTCGGCGGCCGTCCGCTGGCCGGCCCAATCACCGTCGGCCGGGGCGGTCGGGAATGGCACGACAGTGCCCCCGGTCTCGGCGTTGCCGGCCGCCGCGAAGGCGTTCCAGGAGATGTCGACCAGCAGCTTCTTCACCTCGGCGTGCCGGATGGCGGCGTTGTGTTGCAACGCCATCCGGGCGCCGAGCAGGACCGCGACCAGCGTGGTGGTGATGGTGCCGGTGGCGGCCAGCACCTGGAGGCCGGTCGCGGAGTCGGTGCGGAGCACCAGGACCAGCAACCAGATCCAGAACGCGGCGGCGAAGACACCTGCCTTGGCGACGAAGAAGAGGCTCACCGCACCGGGCTGGTACGGCTGGGGGCGGCTCGATTCGGCCATGGTGCTCCTCGGCGATGGTCCGGTCGGAGGCGGCAGGCGACAGATGCCATGTCGGGACGAGCACCGAGCTTAATTGAAGAACGATGAAGATCGCTCGATGCAATTTTCGTTCTGCACACACGCTTCCAGAGAAAAGTCTCGTCCACGGGACAGTTTGTGCGGTCAGTCAATTGTTTCCGGCTCCTGGCGTACTACCCTCGGAAGGCGCATCGTCCCGGTGCTCCGGCAGGGGGGAAGACACACAGGGATGGGATCAGCCGACGTATCACCGCAGATGGCCTTCGCCCGCTTCGTCCGGCGCGCCATCGATGACGCTCGCGACGAACGCGGCTGGACCGTGACTGATCTTGCCTCACACACGGGCGTGGGTCGCTCCACAGTGTTCCGCTGGCTGGCCGGCGACTGGCAGGACTATCCCGAGTTGGCAAAGGTGCGCGGTTTCTGCGCCGCACTGGATCTGCCGGTCGCCGCCGCGTTCCGCGCGCTCGGGCTGCCCGACGCCGGTCCCGCGCCCCGCCGACGCCACGACGACGGCCCGGTCGAGGCCGATGTCCGGGCCATCTTGGACCGGCTGGCCGACCCTACGGTCCCCGCCGAGGAGAAGCACCACATCCGCGACCTGCTCCGCTACCTGGCCCGCCGCCCCATCCGCCGAGCCAGCTAAACCCCACCCCACCCCCACCCCACCCCCCTCCGCGGGCGTTGATCATGAAGTTATTGCCACGACACGCCGCGGCGAAGGGCAATAACTTCATGATCAACGGGGGAAGGGGTGGGGGTGGGGGGTGGGGGACGAGGGTGGGTGGGGTTAGGGGACGGTGAGGGTGAACTCGGCGGTTCGGACTTCGGCGTTCACCTGGAAGTCGAGGTAGAGGCGGTAGCGGCCCGGACCGGGGGTGGTCAACCAGAACTTGATCTGACCGTCCACCAACTCGGTCTCCGGGTGCACGTGCAGATAGCCGAGGTCGCCCTCGCGCAACGCCACCAGGTGCCCGTACGCCCCGAGGTACCGCTCCAGCGGGGCTGCGCCGCCAACGCCGTCGACCCGGAAGGTCAGCGGCACTGTCGCCCCGGCCTGCGCAGTGCCCTGGTAGCCGACGGTGAAGCCGTCCACCGTCGTCGAGGTGGCCGGACCCGGCAGTGAACGGGGTCGGTAGTCGCCCGGCGCCACCAGGTCCGTGCCGAGGGTCACAGCGGTCTGCGAGCCGTTGTCGGCGACCACTGTGAAATCGGCGTACGCGCGCCAGAGGCCGGGCTGCGTGAGGGTCAACGGCACCGACCAGGTGCCGTCGGCCGCCATTGTCGGGTGCAGGTGCTGGTAGCCGGTCAGGTCCCGTCGGACGACGATGAGGTGCATCGGCTTGTCGTGCACGATGGCGAACCGGGTCACCGGCCGGCGCTGCGCGTCGCGCACCTGGAAGCGGAGCTGATCGGGGCGACCCGCCGCGAACTCGGTGGCCACCGGCACCAGTGTGAACCCGGCCGAGCTGACCGCCAGACCACCTGGCTCGGTGGGCGCGCCCTGATCGGTGGCCGCGGCACTGCCGTGGTTGTGCGGCGCGACGCCCGGTGGGTCGGTGTGCTCGGCGGCCAACGACGGGCTGCCGGTGACGGTGCCGTTGGCGTTCAGCCGGCCGAGGCCGAAGCCGAGCAGCACCGCCAGCACCAGCCCGCCGACCACCAGCGCCAGCCGGAGAGTGCTCCGGTCCAGTTCGGCGGGACCCTGGTCAGCCACTACCGACGCCCAGCGCCTGGCCGGCCACGCCGCCGACGGTAGTGCCCGCAACGGCGCACGCACGGGTGACGGGCTGCTGGTCGGTCATGCCGCCCACGGTACCGCCGCGTCCGGCCACGTCAGGCCGACGCCCGGACAGCGTGGCGACTGTCGCATTCGACACCGCCCGGGAACTTTCCCACCCGACCGGACGGCAGCGGGTCAGCCGGCCACGGCCAGGGCGAGTGGGAGCACGTCGGTCGCGCCGGCCCGGCGTAGGGCCCTGGTCACAAGCGTCATCGTCCAGCCCGAGTCGATCAGGTCGTCGACGAGCAGCACCGGGCCGTCCAGCCCGGCCAGGGCGTCGGCCAGGTCGGTCGGCACGGTGAAGGTGTCGTGCAGGGCGCGTACCCGTTGGGCGCTGTTGCCCCGTGGCCCACCCGGGCCGTCGGGGCCGGACGCGGTGACCTCGCCGAGCAGCGGCAGCCGGCCCACTGTGGCGATCCGCTCGGCCAGCGAGCCGAGCAGCCGGGGCCGCCGACGGGAACCGACGGCGACCACCGCCACCGGCCGGCGGGGCCACGGGTCGTCACCGTGCGCCCATGCCTTCAGCACCTCCACGACGGCGCCGGCGACGTCGTCGGGCACCGGCGCGTCCGGCGCTTCCGGGCCGACGAGGGCGCGCAGCCTGCCACCCCAGCCCAGGTCGGAGAGGCGCCCGACGGCCCGGCCCGGCAGCGCCTGCTCCGCGGGGGCGATCCGGCCCTTGAGGGGTACGCCCACGGCGTCGAGCCCGGTCGGCCACAGCTTCTTCGGTGCGATCTCCACGCCGGGTCGACCCAGGAAGGTCTGCGCGGCGGAGAGCGCGGCGGTCGACACGTCAGCGGCGAAGAGTGGGTCGGCGCACCTGTCGCATCGGCCGCAGTCGGCCGCCTCGGTGTCGTCCAGGCGTTCCCGTAGATATCGCATCCGGCAGTCGGACGTCGTCGCGTACTCCCGCATTGCCTGTTGCTCGACGGTGCGCGCCTCGGCGACGCGGCGCAACCGGGCCTCGTCGTAGACCCACTGCTCGCCGGTGGCGAGCCAACCACCGCGCACCCGGCGGACCGCGCCGTCCACGTCGAGCACCTTCAGCATCAGCTCCAACCGGGCCCGGCGCAGGTCGACGAGGGGTTCGAGTGCCTGGGTGGAGAGCGGGCGGTCGGTGTGCAGGGCGGCCAGCACGGCCCGGACCTGCTGCTCCGGTGGGAACGCCAGCGAGGCGAAGTACCGCCAGATCGCGGCGTCCTCGACGCCGGGCAGCAGCAGCACCTCGGCGTGCTCGACGGCGCGGCCGGCGCGGCCGACCTGCTGGTAGTACGCGATCGGCGAGGGTGGCGCGCCGAGGTGGACGACGAAGCCCAGGTCGGGCTTGTCGAAGCCCATGCCGAGGGCGCTGGTGGCGACCAACGCCTTGATCTTGTTGTCGAGCAGGTCCTGTTCGGCGGCGCGCCGGTCGGCGTCGTCGGACTGCCCGCTGTACGAGGCGACCGGGTAGCCCCGGGAGCGCAGGAACTCTGCGGTCTCCCCCGCTGCCGCGACCGTCAGCGTGTAGACGATGCCCGAGCCGGGCAGCTGGTCCAGGTGGTCGGCGAGCCAGGCCAGCCGGTGCGCCGGGCTGGGCAGGTCGAGCACCCCGAGGCGCAGCGACTCGCGGTCCAGGGTGCCGCGCAGGATGAGGGCGTCGCCCAGCTGCTCGGCGACGTCCTGGGTGACCCGGGCGTTGGCGGTGGCGGTGGTCGCCAGCACGGGGGTGCGCTCGGGCAGCTCGGCGAGGAACGTCCGCAGCCGCCGGTAGTCCGGCCGGAAGTCGTGCCCCCAGTCGGAGACGCAGTGCGCCTCGTCGACCACCAGCAGGCCGGTGGTGGCGGCCAACTTCGGCAGGACACCGTCGCGGAAATCCGGGTTGTTGAGCCGTTCGGGGCTGATCAGCAGCACGTCCACCGCGCCGGTCTGGATCTCGGCGGTGATCTCGTCCCACTCGTCGAGGTTCGCCGAGTTGATCGTGCGGGCCCGGATGCCGGCCCGCGCGGCGGCCTCGACCTGGTTGCGCATCAACGCCAGCAGCGGCGAGACGATGACTGTCGGCCCGGCCTGGTGGCGCTGCTCGCGGTCGCGGAGCAGTGCGGTGGCTACGAAGTAGACAGCCGACTTGCCCCAACCGGTGCGCTGGACGCAGAGCACCCGCCGCCGGTCGACGACCAGCGCCTCGATGGCGCGCCACTGATCCTCGCGCAGCCGGGCGTGGTCACCGGCCAGCCGGCGCAGCACCGCCTCGGCCCGCTCGCGTACCGCTGCCCGCTCTGCTGTCTCCACCCGGCATTTCTACCAGCGCCGTCCGTCATCCCCCTGTTGATCAAGAGGTTTGCGTCACCATTCGGCCTGATTCTGACGCAAACCTCTTGATCAACCGAGTCAACGGCGGGGGCGGAGGGCGCGGGTCAGGTGGGACAGGCGGGGGGCGAGGCTCGTGAGGCCTCCTGGGAAGAAGTAGACGGCCAGGATGAAGACCGTGCCCAGGACGAACAGCGGCTGGCTCAACGGACGGCTGAGGACGGCCGGCAGGTTGTCCACCGCGTCGCTCGTGCCGAAGGCGGTGAGCCGGTGGTCCAGGTACATGTAGAGGACACCACCGAGCACCGGACCCCACCGGGTGCCCGGCCCGCCGAGCACCACCATGACCAGCAGCGACAGGGTCAGCTCGGAGGACGTGATGTGCGGCGACGCGCCGCCGACGATCAGGACGTAGACCACCCCGCCCGCCGACGCCAACCCGCCGGCCAGGGTGAACGCCACCAGCTTGTAGCGGTACGGGTCCAGCCCGAGCACCCCGATCCGCCGCTCGTCGTCGCGCAACCCGGCGAGCACCCGACCGGTCGGTGACCCGCTCACCCGGTGCACCACGAAGACCACAAGGGTCAGGTACGCCAGCGCCAACCAGTACAGGTTGACCGTGTTTGTCACCCCCACCAGTCCGGCGGGCAGCCCCGACACGTCCAGCGGCAGGCCCTCCTCGCCACCGGTGAGCCCGCCGAAGTCCCGGGCCACCAGGATCGCGCCCACCTGGGCGAAGGCCAAAGTGACCATGGCGAACGCGATGCCCACCGTCCGCAGCGCCACCGCGCCAAGCAGCGCGGCGAGGATGGTGCCGCCGGTGATGGTCAACAGCCCCGCCTGCCACAGCGGCAGACCGGCCCGGGTGACCAGGATGTCGGTGCCGTAGACACCGGCGGCGAAGTACAGCGCGTGCCCGAAGGAGAGCATCCCGGTCCGGCCGAAGAGCAGGTCGTACCCGGCCGCCAACCCACCGAAGATCAGGCAGATGGCGAGCAGTTGCAGGGTGCCTGGTGAGTTGACCGGCCCCTCGAAGATCCCCGGCAGGGAGATCGTCGAGTACGGCAGGATCGCCAGCACCACCAGCGCGACCAGCGGCAGGAACGGGCGGACCCGGTGCCACCGCCCCCGCTGCGGACTCAGTTCGTCGGGCACCTGCGCGCGAGGCGCGTCGATCACCGTCATGCCGTTGCCACCTTTCCGGCGATGCCCTGCGGACGCAGCAGCAGCACCACGGCCAGCAGCCCGACCACGCAGATGTCGCCCAGCCCGGACGTGCCGTAGTAGTTGACGAACTGCTGCACCAGCCCGACCACGACCGCCGCGTACGCGGAGCCGACCACCGAGCCCATCCCGCCGATCACCACCACGATGAACGCGAAGATCAGCAGCGAGCCGCCCTGCCCGGGCGAGACGGTGCCGAAGTAGACCCCGCCGAGCGCGCCGGCGAGCGCGGCGGCCGCCCCACCGATCGCGAAGACCAGCGTGAACGCCTTGCGGACGTCGATGCCCAGCGCTGTCACCATCTCCCGGTTCTCCACCCCGGCGCGGATCACCAGGCCGTACCGGGTCCAGCGCAGGAACGCCAGGATCGCGCCGAGCACCAGCACCGCCGCGATGATCAGCAGCAGGCCACCGTTTGGCACCTGCGCGCCGAGGATCCCGGTCACCTGCCGGGTCCAGTCCGGACGCGGGAACGGCCGGGCGTCCGCACCCCAGGTGGCCTGGAGCAACGCCACCCCGGCCAGTGACAGCCCGACGGTGACGAGCACCTGCTCGATGGTGCGGGAGTACAGCGGGCGGATCAGCACCAGCTCGACCAGGATCGCGACCAGCGTGCCGGCGGCCACCCCGAAGGCGACAGCGAACACGAAGCCGAACCCGTCCGGGCCGGCGCCCGGCAGGTTGCCCGCCGCCCACCAGGTGCCGTACGCGCCGACGCCGAGGAACAGCCCGTGCGCGAAGTTGAGCACGTCGGCCAGGCCGAAGACCAGGGACAGGCCGGAGGCGACCAGGAAGTACAGCGCCGCCAGGCCGAGGCCGGTCAACGCCAACAGGATCACGGTGCCCATCAGAGCTGGTCCTTCCTCGCGACTGCGGGGCTCGCAAGCTCACTCCTCGCGCTCGGCGTGGACACCTCCGCCGAGCCGACACCGAGCAGCGACTTCGTCAACGCGGTCTCCAACAGCAACTCGTGGGCGTCGCCGGTCCACGCCACCTTGCCGGCGGCCAGCACGACAGCGTCGCGGGCCAGTCGGCGTACGACTGCCAGGTTCTGCTCGACCAGCAGCACCGGCACCGACTCCGCGACCCGTTCCAGCACCTCGGCCACCTCGGTCACCACCTTCGGCGCCAACCCCTTGGTCGGCTCGTCGACGAGCAGCAGCCGGTTGTCGTTGAGCAGCACCCGCCCGATGGCGAGCATCTGCTGCTGCCCGCCGGAGAGCGAACCGGCCCGTTGCCGTCCGCGTCGGTCCAGCTCCGGAAAGAGCGCGAAGACCTTGTCGTACGCCGGGGTGGTGCCGCGCCGCTCGGCGAGGCGCAGGTTCTCCGCGACGGTGAGCCCGGCGAACACGCAGCGGTCCTCGGGCACGTAGCCGAGCCCACCGCGGACCAGCCGGTGCGTCGGCCGGGCCAGCAGACTCTGCGCGCCCATCCGGATGGTGCCGCGGACCTCCCCCGCGGGCGGGGTGAGGCCGACGATCGCGCGCAGCGTGGTGGTCTTGCCGACGCCGTTGCGACCGAGCAGGACTGTCACGCCGGTCGGGGCGACAGTGAAGGACACCCCCTGGAGGATGTGCAGCCCGGAGATCCGGACCGAAAGCTCCTCCACACTGAGGATCGGTTCCTCAGTTCGCGACTGCGGGGCTGGCAGACCCGGCTCACTCCTCGCGTTCACAGCGACTCCCCCAGGTAGGCCTCTTGCACTGTGGGGTTGGCCATCACCGTCTCCGGGGTGTCGCAGGCCAGCAGCGCGCCGTGATGCATGACGGCGATGCGGTCGGCCAGTTCCAGGATGACGTCCATGTGGTGTTCGACCATCAGCACCGCCCGACCACTGTCGCCGGTCAACGACTTGATGACGGCCACCAGTTCCGGCACGTCCTCGGCGCTGACCCCGGCCATCGGCTCGTCCAGCAGCATCACCCGCGGTTCACCGGCGAGCAGCAGGGCGATCTCCAGCTTGCGCTTCTCGCCGTGGGCCAGGGTGCCGGCGAGGGCCGTACCCCGGTGGGCGAGGCCGACCCGGTCGAGCGCCGCGTCGGCGGCGGCGGCGACCTCCCGGTCGGCCGCCGCCCGCCGCCACAGTGCCATCGAGCCCCCGCGGTGCGCCTGCACGGCGAGCCGGACGTTCTCCCGCACGCTCAGCGAGCCGAAGACCGAGGACGCCTGGAAGGTACGGCCCAGACCGAGGCGCGCCCGCCGGTGCGGCGCAAGCGCCCCGATGTCCTGCCCGTCCAGCACGATCCGGCCCTCGGTCGGCCGGCGCAGGCCGGTGATCAGGTTGAACAGTGAGGTCTTACCGGCGCCGTTGGGCCCGATGACGCCCAGGAACTCCCCGGGCGCCAGGTCGAGGTAGACGCTGTCGACGATGGCGACCTCACCGATCCGCCAGGTCAGACCGCGGGTGGCGAGCATGGTCAGCCCTTCATGGCCACGGCCGGCGGCGCGGTCTCGTCACCGGTGAGGCTCTTCTGCGCGGTCGCCGTGAACGCGGTGCCGCTGCCGGTCAGCTTGGCCTGGAACATCGGCTGGAGCAGCGCGTGGTCGGCGGCCCGGATGGTCATCTTGCCCTTGACCCCGTCGAAGCTCCAGCCCTCCAGGGCGGTGACCATCTTGTCGACGTCGTCGCCACCCTCCTGCGCGGCCCGGACCACCATCTGCGCGGCGGCGAAGCCGTCCGGGTGGAACAGGTCGATGGTGTTGACAGTGGCCTTCAGCGCCTTGCTGGCCTCGGTGTCGCTGGCACCGTCGAAGTAGTGCGACAGGAAGGAGATCTTCGCGCCGGCAGCACCGAAGGTCGGCCACGAGGCGCGGATGTCGAGGCCGGTGACGACAGTGGTGGACGAGAGGACGCCCTGCTGGTCGAGGGTCTGCCACATGGCCGGGGCGGTGGTGCCCGCCCACGCCACGAAGAGCAGGTCCGGCTTCGCGGTCTTGATCTGGCTGGCGAACGGGGTGAACTCGGTGGCGCTGGCCGGGGCCCGGACGCTGCTCACCGTCGCGCCCGCACTGCCGATGACGGCCTTGACGGCGGCCTCGTTGGCGTCACCGAACGCGCCGTCCTGGGCGAAGACCACCACCTTCTTGCCGGTGGGGTCGCCGATGAACGACTTGGCGGTCACCACGTCCTGGTAGGACTGCCGACCGGAGCGGAAGGTGTACTTGTTCGCGCCGGTCACCGCGTCCGTGGCGGCCGGGCCGGAGATGAACAGGACCTTGTTCTGCGCCGCGATCGGCGCGACCTGGAGCGCCACACCGGAAGCTGTGGAGCCGGCGATGATCTTCGTACCCTTGCCGATCAGGTCCTTCGCCGCGGAGACGGCCTTGGCCGGATCGCCAGCGTCGTCGACCTCGGTCAACTCGATCTTGCGGTCACCGACCTTGCCGGTGCCCTGGGTGGCGAAGTCCAGCCCCGCCTTGAACCCCTCGATGTACTGCTTTCCGTAGCTGGCCAGGGCTCCCGACTGGGAGTACACCAGGCCGACCTTGACCGGGGCGGCACTGTCGCCGCCGCCGGTGGCGGTGTCCTGCGGGCTGCCACAGGCCGTGGCGGCCAGCGCCGCGGCCATCATCGTGGCGGCGGAGAGGAACGCCCGCCGCGTCGTCCGGACCGTCATTGCGACTCCACATGAGGACTCAGAGGGAGAGAACTTCTTCGTGACGGCTCACGCTAGAAGTGACGTCACCCACGAGCTATGTGGCGGAAACACACAAGTAACAGGAATGAGGTGGCCGGAGGTTACAGCGGGCCGCACCCCCATCCCCGACCCAGGCCTCCCGATAGCCTGGAGCGCCACCGGTGGACCGACCCATGTGTCTCCCCGGACCATCCGGCCTTAGCCGCACGGCCCGTCGTGGTCCGCCGGGCGCGGGCACCGCCGCCGGCCGTCGAGCAGGTGGTCACAGAAAACCCGATGTCGTACGCACTGAGCGTCCTCCTCCGACACCGTGGTCTCGGCCCGGTCCACGTCCGCGAGGAAACCCAGCGCCCGCGTTATCGCCCGCGCGAACCGCAACGCCCCCGGCAGATCAGCCGCCACCACCGGCAGGTGCACCACGAAGCGTCCACTCGCCATGCTCACCCTCGATCCGTTGACCTGGAGGGCGATCCGGCGCGCGGGTAGGGGACGCGCACCGGACCACCCGGCCCCACGCCCGCAGCTCTCGACAGCGGCGGTACGAACGCGGAGCCCACCAGAGGCCCGAACTCCGGGGTTTGCCGAACCAACCAGAGCCGGACACCCAGCAACCTACACCAATTACTTGTGTAGGTCGATGGTGTGCGGCAGCGACATCGCAGCCTGTTGCAGTTATTGGTGCAGGCCGGCATGATCGAGGAGCCGAACCAGCCGGAGTCCTCACCATGCCCACAGCAGAAGCGCCCTACCGACGCATTGCCAACGAGATCGCCGCGAAGATCAAGAGCGGCGAGTTGAAGCCGGGAGAGAAGCTGCCCTCCACTCGGGAACTCGCCGAGACCTACGCCGTGCACATGAACACCGCGTCGCGAGCGCTCTCCCTGCTGCACGACCGTGAGCTGATCACCGGACAGCCCGGGCGTGGCACCTACGTCGCCGAACAACCCCGCCGGTAGGCACTTTAGCGACCCCGAATGACCAATGAGGGCTCCAGCGCACCAAATCCCGCGTCAGCGCTACGCCTGTGTCAGATCATGGACTGAGGACTGCGCGACGGCCAATCACTAGGAAGTCGTCGGCGCTGCTCACTGGGCGTCCCCCCGATCGAATCCGCTCCGAGTGACCCCTTCCGTGGGGCAGCGGACTCAAGAACACAGCGCTACCTTCTCATGACCGCAAGTGAGTGTCACGGGAGGGCCGTTGTCCAACAACGACGAATTTTTCCGGTCGAAGAAGGCGGCGGCCGTACTGAAGCACGGCATCCTCAAGCGCTATCCCGTGGTCTTCGCCTCCAAGACAGGGCAGGGCAACCCGATCGTCTTCCTCGACGGCTACGCCGGCAGAGGCGAGTACGACGGCGGAGAGCCAGGATCTCCGCTGCTGTTGTCCCGGTGCGCCGAGTTCGTTCAAGGCTTCCGCGACGTGCTCGCGTTCTTCGTCGAGCAGGATCCGGACAGCTACGCGAACCTGGAGCAGGTGCTCCGCGACAAGGGCGGGGTGGTTCGACGTGAACTTCGCCAGGGCACCCTTGACCAACACCTGCCCGAGGTGCTGGCCTTGGCCAAGGGTGCCTCGCTCTTCGCCTTTCTCGATCCCTTCGGGCCGGCTCTTGACTTCGATCTGATCCGGACGCGGCTGCTCGGGCGCCCCAACTGGCCACCGACCGAATTGCTACTGCACTTCAGCGTTTCCACCGTGGCTCGGATGGGACGGGCCGTCCACGTTGCCGAGAGTCGATCGGGTGGGCTGTCGGAGAGCGACCGGAGGACAGCCGCGCGATTGGATCGATTCTTGGGTGGCGGCTGGTGGCGCAGCTACTTCGCCGAGGTGTCGGATGCTGGCGATGACCAACGCGCCACGGACGTCGCACTCCGGGTTGCGGACAGGTACGCCCGAGATCTCACCCAGGGGTCCAACTACCAGGCGGTGCAGATGCCGGTGCGCCCACGCCCCGGTCTCGCCCCGAAATACGTCCTCGCCCTGTTCACCACCCATGGCGAAGGTGCCTGGCATTTCGCCGACACCCTCGGTAAGGCTGGCGTCGAATGGGAGGAGGCGTAGGTCCGGGAGCAGATCCGCCGGGGCGACCACGTAGCGGAGACGCTGTTCGGCGACGGTCCCGTCTTCGACGCCGAGCAGTACAAGGCCGAGAACGCCCCTCGCTGGTCAGGTGCGATCGAGCGGAACATCATCAAATTGCTCGAACAGACTTCTACGGTCAAGATCGTCGATCATGTGCCAGAGATCTACGGTGACGTACTTGGGCACGCTTGGGCACCACACGTACGACAGGCCGTCAAGTCGCTGCATCGACAGGGCCGGATCAGCAGCCCCGGCACGGGTGACTTCTGGAAGGAAGTCCTCTGGCGGCCTTGAGCCGTAGCCCCACCCGCGGCGGCCCTATGCCTGCACAAGTAGGCGCGGGGCCGGCATTTCGTCCCAGGTCCGACCGTCGAGGTGCCGGCCGCCAAGTTTCGGCGTACGCCCGCCCCACTGCTTGAAGAAGAAGGCGGTGCCAGCAGACACGCACTGATCCCGGAGGTCACGCACCCACGTCGGCTCCATCGGGCGGCAGCCCTGCCCCGACTCGCCCCCCGCGATCAGCCAGTCGATGTCGTCGAGATCCAGGTCGACCAGTGGCCCCAGCAGCGGCTCGGCCGAGATGAAACGTACCGCAGCCGGCACCTCGCGGAGCTGGGCGACCCGTTCCCGCTGAGCGTGGTCCTCGACGCTCACGCCCATCCAGACGTTCGCCGGCCAGTCGATCTGATGGGCGACCTTCGCCAGCCTGGCGGCGCGCTTGGTGAGCACCTGGAAGGTATGCCTGGGGGTTTCGCGCATGACAGCGAAAACCTGTTGCACGTAGGTGAGTGGAACCCGGGCGTGGAACAGATCCGACATGGAGTTGACGAAGACGGTCCGTGGGTCACGCCAGCGACGAGGAATATCGAGGGCATCAGGGTGCAAGGCGACGCCAAACCCGGGGCCCGAGGTGCGTGGGTCCCCATCGGTCTGATATTTGGCCGAGCGCATGGCTTTCAAGCGCTTAGCGAGAGTCATCGCATAGCAGTTATCGCAGCCCGACGAGATGCGGTCACAACCAGTGGTGGGATTCCAGGTTGCTTCCGTCCACTCGATGGCGCTCTTGTCTGCCATGCGCTTCTCCTTCCGCTCGACGGGCCCATACTGTCGAACAACCGTACGCATGGGAAGGGTTGCGCGGCGTGTCGGCCCGCCATCTTCGCTGGCAATGAAGCCGCCACCAGGGGCCGGCAAGCACGCAGGCCAACTGCGGGGCCAGACCAATTGAGACCTGCGCAGTGGTGTCACTAGACGTTGGTGGCCACTACATCACGCTCGATGCGATTCGGAGCAAGCGCGATTCGTCTGCGGCATCAACTCCATAGCGTCCGCGAGGCGCTGCCCGCGCCCGTGGGCCCACCTGGCCGGACCCCTGGGTGGGCGGACATGCCGCTGGCCCGCCGTCCGGGTGGCGGACGACGGGCCAGCGCGTGGGACCGAGCCAGGTCGGCCCGGTGACCGGCCGGGAGCGGGTCAGCTCCGGGCCGAGGATCGGAGTGGGTCAGTGGCCGGGGCGGGCGGCGAGGGCCGCGAGGGCGGTGTCCGGATGGTCGCTGAAGACACCGTCGAGGCCCAGGCCAAGGAGATTTTCGTACTCGACGGTGATGTCGCCGCGCGCGTTCGGGTCAGCGCCGATCCGGAGGTCCGCTGGGAGGAACTTGTTCTCGGCGCGGAACGTCCAGGAGTGCACGAGAGGGTACGTCGCAACGCCGTCTCCTGTCATCGCTGGTCCGGTTAAGCAGACCGCCCCTGATTTGCCAGGAGCTGGTCGATGGCTGGCCGGCAGATGAATCTCCGGAATGTCCGTTCCCACTCCAGGGCCGCTGGCGGACAGGAAGATTGTCTGGTGCGCCAGTTCTTCCGCAATCCCGTGCGACTGGTGCCGTTCGCGTTCCTGGTGCCGATACTGCTCGGCACCCTGTTGCTCATGGCGCGCTGGGCGACAGTGGAACACGAACGCGCACCCGTGGTCACAGCGCTCTTCACCGCCACCTCGGCTGTGTCGGTCACCGGCATGGCCATCACCGACACGCCGAACTACTGGTCCGGCGCGGGACTGGTGGTGATCACCCTGCTCACCCAGCTCGGCGGCCTCGGCATCCTCACTGTCGCGGCGTTGGTCATCCTGGTGGTCTCCAGCCAGCTCGGACTGCGCAACCGGTTGCTGGTGCAGGCCGAAACGGCCGAGTTCGGCATCGGTGAGGTGGGCCGGTTGCTCCGCCGAATCGCGCTGACCGTCTTCGCCTGCGAGGCGGTGATGACAGTGCTGATCGCCGGTCGGCTCTGGCTGGCCTACGACTATCCGTTCGGGCAGGCCCTCTGGTCGGGCGCCTTCCACGCCGTGCAGGGGTTCAACAACGGCGGCTTCGCGCTCTACACCGACGGGCTCCTGGCCTTCAGCCGTGACCCGTGGGTGTCGCTGCCCCTGGCGATCGGCGCGATCATCGGCGGTCTCGGGTTTCCCGCGCTCTTCGAGGCGGTCCGCGAGTGGCGGCAGCCGACGCACTGGGCGGTGGCGACGAAGTTGACCATCTGGGGCAGCGCGGCGCTGCTGCTGGTCGGCTTCGCCGGCCTGCTCGCCGCCGAGTGGACCAACGCGAGCACCATCGGCCAGTACGACGTACCCGGGAAGATCCTCGCGTCGTTCACCCAGATCGCGCTGAGCCGCACCGGCGGCTTCAGCGTCCTGAACATCGCCGACCTGCAGGAGGAGAGCTATCCCCTGCTGATCGTGCTGATGTTCATCGGCGGCGGCAGTGCCAGCACGGCCGGTGGCATCAAGGTCTCCACGTTCTTCCTCCTGGCGTTCACCATCTGGGCGGAGTTGCGGGGCGAGCCCGACGTGACGATCGGGCATCGGCGGGTGGCCACCGCGAGCCAGCGGCAGGCGGTCACCGTGGCGCTGCTCAGCGTCGCGTTGGTGACCGCCGGGACCATGCTGTTGCTGCTGCTCACCGAGGGCGTCCGCTTCGTCGCGGCCCTGTTCGAGATCACCTCGGCGTTCAGCACCACCGGTCTGACCATCGGTCTGGCCGCCGAACTGCCGGCCGGCGGCCAACTGGTGCTGACCGTGCTGATGTTCATCGGCCGCGTCGGGACGCTCACCCTGGGGTCGGCGATCGCCCTGAACACCCGACGCCGCCTCTACCGCTATCCCCAGGAGCAACCCATTGTCGGCTAGGGCGTGTTTCGGAAGTGTCGGCCGGCCCGCACGCCGGGACCACACCCTTGGGAGCAGGGAGGGCCGAGGTGTCGGCTAGACGAGCGGACAGCGGCGGCGTCGTGGTGATCGGGCTGGGTCGATTCGGTTGCCACCTGGCCGGGTCGCTGACCCGGATGAACCGCGAGGTGTTGGCCATCGACCGCAACCCGGCGAAGGTGCAGCGCTGGTCGGCGCAGCTCGACCGGGTGGTTCAGGCCGACGCGACCGAGGAGGGGGCGCTGCGGCAGCTGGGCATCACCAGTTTCGGGCGGGCGGTGGTGGCCATCGGGGCCTCGGTGGAAGCGAGTGTGCTCACCGTGTTGGCGCTGGTCGAGCTGGGTGTGCCCCAGATCTGGGCGCGGGCCACCTCGCAGAAGCACGCCAAGATCCTGGCGTCGGTGGGCGCGCACCACGTGATCTTCCCGGAGGCGGAGACCGGGGACCGGGTCGCGCACCTGATCGTCAGCCGGTTGCTCGACTTCATCGAGTTCGACGACGACTTCGCCATCGCCACCGTCCGGGTGCCAGAGTCCCTGGTCGGGCGCACACTGCTCGACCTGAAACCGGAGGAGCGCTTCGGGGTACGCGTGGTCGGTGCCAAGCTGCCGGGCGAACGCTTCCGGTACACCTCCGACGACACCACGCTTCCCCTGAACGGGGTGCTCATCGTCGAAGGTGGGATCGACCAGGTGCAGCGATTCGCGGGGTTGCGCTGAACTGCTCCGCAGGGCGAGATCGACCGGGGCCGTCGAACCAGTTGGTCCGACGGCCCCGAAGCATGGCGAAACGGTGTGGCCTGCTCACTTCCGGTGACCACCCGGCCCCTTGGTCACCTTCACGCTTTTCCCGGACCACCACCGGCAGCCTTCGCGGGCTTCGCCGGGGCCTTCGCCGGCTTCGGCGGCTTGGCCTTCGACGCGCCGCCGCCCGAACCGGAGCCGCTGCGCACCTTCGCTGCCTTGGGCGGAGCCTTCGGCGTGGCGGCCTTGCTCGGCGGGGCCGTGGACGGCGCGCTGCCGGCGACGCCGGAAACCCGAACCCCGCAGGTCGCCTCGCCGAGCCGGAACTCCACAGGCAGCGGGTTCGCCCCGCTGTACCTACCCGTGAGGGTCACCTTCTCGGCCGCGCCAGCGGCCAGCGTGGTGCGCTGGGCCGCCGGTCGGATCAGCACCGTGCTCCCCTGCTGGTGCACCGGCGCGGGCTCCGCCTTCGTCACCTTCTGCTGCCCGGGGAAGGTGAAGCTCATCGCCCAGTCCCGCAGCTCACGGCCACCGGTGTTGGTCAACGTCAGCTCGGCGGAGAACTCGGTGCCGGAGTCGGAGCGCAACGCGTACGCCACCTCGCAGGGCACCGCCGCCGGCAGACCCATCCGCGCCTCGGTCGTCGGCCGGTCCCCTCCGCTGGCCGGGCTGCGCGAGGTGAACCCCCACATCGCCCCGGTGACCGCGATCAGCCCGACGGCGGCCACTCCGGCCTCCACCCGTCGACGCCGGGTCACCCGCTGCTGCGTCCGACGGTCCCGGTTGCGGGTCCGCGACAACGGCAACGCGTCGGTCGCCGCCGACCAGGGCAGGATCGTGGTACGCGCACTGCCGAGCATGGTCGCGTCCAGCGGCCCGGCGGCCGGGGAGACCGGCACCGCCGCGAGCATGCCGGCCGCCTCGGCGAGCGTCCGGGTCAGCTCGGCGGTGGCCGGTCGGTCGGCGGGCCGCTTGGCCAGGCAACGTCCGACCAGGTCGGCCACCCCGTCGGGCAGCCCCGCGACGGTGGGCATCGGCTCCGGGTCGTTGTACATGTGGGCGCGCAGCATCTGGGTGGTCGTGCTGGCGAGCCACGGCAGTCGACCGGTGAGCATCCGGTAGAGCAGCAGTCCAACGGCGTACACGTCGGTGGC
Source organism: Micromonospora sp. NPDC048947 (assembly GCF_040649495.1). NCBI lineage: Bacteria > Bacillati > Actinomycetota > Actinomycetes > Micromonosporales > Micromonosporaceae > Micromonospora > Micromonospora sp. NPDC048947. The sequence continues at coordinate 135,814 of NZ_JBEZFO010000013.1, read as the reverse complement.
CGGGGAGACCTGGCCGTTGTCCAGCCGCTCCGGGGCGAGGTACGCGGGGGTGCCCAACAGCGTGCCGTCCGGGCCCTTCTCGCTCTCCCCGACGAGCGCGGAGATGCCGAAGTCGACCACCTTGACCCCGGTTGAGGTGAGCATGACGTTGCCCGGGGTGACGTCGCGGTGCACCACCCCACGGGCGTGCGCGGTGGTCAGCGCGGAGCTGACCTCGGCGCCGATGGTCACCGCCTCCCGCCACGGCAGTTGGCTCTCCCGACCCAACCGGCTGGCCAGCGAAGCGCCGTCGACCAGCTCCATCACCACGTACGGCACCGTCAGACCGACCTGCTCGGACTCGCCGTAGTCGTACACGTTGGTGATGTTGGGGTGGCAGAGCCGCGCGGCGGCCTGCGCCTCGATCCGGATGCGGTGGCGGAAGGCCCGGTCGCTGGCCAGCCGGGAGGCCAACACCTTCACCGCGACCTGACGACCGAGCACCTCGTCGTAGCCACGCCAGACCACCGACATGCCGCCCGCGCCGAGTTGTTCGATCAGCCGGTACCGCTCATCGAGCAACTGCGCGCCGTTCCGGTCCCCACCACCCATGGTGAGCGATGTTGCCCAGGAACGGCCCGCCTACACCTGGAGTATCGGAATCGGTCAGGATTGTCACCCGATCAGGCGGTGGCCAGCAGCTGATCCACCGGGGCGTAGTCGTCGGTCAACACCATCGCCCCGTCGACGAAGTCCGTCAGCGCCGCACCGGACAGCAGGCTGACCTTCGGATCCACCTCGGCCAGCCGGACCCGGACAGCTTCCAGCGGCAACGGCGCGTCGGAGCCGACGATGAGGAAGTTGGAGCCCTGCTCCTGGGCGAGCGCTTCCGGCGGCGCGATCAACGCGACGTGCCCGAACTCGGCTGCCACAGTGGCCAACTCGGCGCGGATGAACCGCAGCGGCGGGTAGTCGATGACGTTCTGCACGTACACGCCGCCGGGGCGGGTCACCCGCCGGACGTCGGCGGCCATCTCCCGGGTGGCCAGGTGCCAGGGCACCACCAGGTGCCCGAACGCGTCCCCGACCACCAGGTCGCGGCTGTCGGTCGGCTCGCCGGCAACGAGCATCCGGGCGTCACCCACCACCGCCCGCAGGTCCGGCCCCGGCCGTACGCCCAGCTCCTGCTCACCCAGCTCGACCAGCCCGCCGTCGATCTCGAACACCAGGTTGTCGGTGCCCGGTCGGGTCGCGGTCAGGTAGCGCGGCACCGTGAAGCCACCGCCGCCCAGGTGCAGCGCGTCCAGGCGCTGACCGGCCGGCGCGGCGACGTCGCCGACCGCGCCGATCCACTTCGTGTACGCGTACTCCAGGTGTTTCGGGTCGTTGAGGTCCACGTACGAGTGCTGGGCGGAGTTGAGCAGCAGCGTCCGCCCGCTGGGCCGGGCGGGGTCCGCGGTGACCCGGGCGCAGTGGTACGCCGTCTCGATGTCGCACGGGTTGGGTGCCACGGTGGTCAGCCCCGCCCCGGCCAGGCCGAGTACGGCCAGCGCGGCTCGGGCCCGGGCCGGACCGGGCAGCTCGGTGGGCTCCTGCCGGCGCAGGTACCAGCCGAGGCCGATGCCGACCAGCCCGAGCGCGAGCGCCAGGGCCAGCAGGATGACGGTGCTGCGCAGCGCGGCGACCAGCACGAACCCGGTCAGCAGGGTTGCGGTGATGCCGCCCAGGGTGCCGATCCCGGAGAGTCGACCGACCACCTGGCCGGTGCGGCGCAGGTCGGCGAGCTGGAGTTTCACCACCAGCGGGGTGACAGCTGCCAGCAGCGCGGCCGGCACGAACACCGCCAACGCGACAAGCAGCAGGATGCCGCTGGCCGCACCACCGCGCAGCACCTCACCGGCGTACCGGACGACGGGCAGGGTGACAGCGGTGGCGATGCCGGCCAGCACCAACGCCGGCGCCAGCAGGCCTCGCGGGTTACGCCGGTCGGCCAGCCAACCGCCGGACCACGCGCCGTACGCGATCGCGGCCAGCGCGATGCCGATCACCGAGCTGGTCACCTGAAGGGTCACCCCTACGTACGGGCCGACCAGGCGCAACGCGACTGTCTCCAGCACCAGCACGGCACCGCTGGAGAAGAACACCAGGAATGCGGCCAGGCCGTTGGGCAGCGCCCGGCCGGTGACCGGCACGGGCGGGGCCGGGGGCGCCGGCAGGGCCGCTACGTCGGACGGTGGGGAGCTCATCGTCGCGATGGTACGCAGCGAAGCTGGTGCTCCGGGTCAGTACATAGAGAGATGAACATGGTTCGTGTGGGACGCCGCCGGAGAGCCGCTTCCACTGTACGAACGCCAACCGGTGCCGGGATGCCAGATCTGCCGGTACCAGATCACGTAGAGCACGCCGAGCCGGTCGGCGTTGCGCACGTGCCAGGCGGCCAGGCTGTCCCCGTACGCCTTGTCGCCGCCGGTCGCGTTCTTGTCCTCGAAGCCGTTCGTGGCGGCCGAGAAGTCGCAGGCCCGGCCCTTCGGATGCTCGCCGCTGCCACCACTGCGCTTGCAGGAGACGTGCCGCTTGTAGCCGGCCGCCTGGGTCTGCTTGAGCGCGTTGAGGGTCCGCGGAGTGATGCACCCGGAGGTGGTCGGGTCCTTCACCGAGCAGGACTCCGACGGCCAGGACCCGTCGGAGTTACGCGGCGCCGGCTTCGCCGAGGTGGAGCTGCCACCGCTGAAACCGTTGCTGCCGCCGGAGCTGACCTCGGCGAGCGCCTCCTCGGCTTCCTTCTTCTTCTTCGCCATCACGGCGAGTTGCTTCTGCTGCTCGCGGACCTCGGCGTCGATGGCGACCTTGGCCTGCTGCGCCTGCTGCCGGGCGTCGGTGAGGTCACGCAGCCGCTTGCTGTCCCGCTGGGCCATCAGGTCGAGGTCGCCCGCGCGTTGCAGGAACGCCTCCGGTGTGGCCGTGTTGAGCAGCATCGAGACAGCGCTCAGTCGACCCACCCGGTACGACTGGGCGGCCACCTCGCCCACCTGGCTGCTGAGCCCGACCAGCCGACCCTCAAGCGTCGCCAGTTCGCCGGTCAGCGCCGTCTGGCGACGCTTGGAGTTGTCCAGCTTGGCCTTGGCCTCGATGTGACCCTTGGCGGTCAACTCCAGCGCGTCCTGCAACTTCTTGCTGCCACCCTCGCCAGGCTCCGCGTACGCGGGCACGGCGGCACCGCCGAGCACCAGCGCGACGGCGGCGAGCACTGCGAACAGAGCGCGGCGACCGAGCCGCGGGCTGAGCCTGGTCCTGGGCACGAAAGCGTCCTTCCGTAGACCGCCGGCCCCCGATTGACACTGCACGGCGACGCCGGTCGGCGGCCTGCTTGCGGAGACCGCCGGTCACGATACCGGACTGCGGGCCGGTGACCACCCCTCTGACCCTCGAGCTGCCCCGATGTCGACGCAGCGTCCCGACGGGGTCGCGCAGCGCGCCGATCAGATGGTGAGCAGCGCGTCGTGCACCTCGGCCCAGACCTGCTCGTTGGCCGCCACCAGCAGACCGCGGCCGTCGTCGGCGGGGTGGTAGTCGACGCCGTCGAACCGGCGGGCGACACCCCCGGCGGCCCGGACCAACAGGGTGCCCGGGGCGTGATCCCAGGGCAGGGTGCGCCAGAAGAGGACGAACTGCTGCTCGCCGGTGAGGATATCCAGGTACTCCCGACCGGCGCAGTGCAGACCGGGCAGCAGCTCACCGAGCCGCCGACCGCCCGCGCGGACCCGGTCGCGGGTCTCCGGCGGCAGGAACTTGGTCATCGCCGCGCCGCGCAGCTCGCCGAGCGGCGGCACCGCGCCGGCGCCGTCGACCGGCCGACCGTTGAGCAGGGTGCCCTCCTCCGCCCAACCTGCGGCGAGCGTGTCGGCGAGCGGGTCGAGGATCCAACCGGCGCTCGGCCGACCGTCGCTCAGCAACGACACCATCAGGGCGAACGGGCGGCGACCGGCGGCGAAGTTGGCGGTGCCGTCGACCGGGTCGACCAGCCAGACGTCCCCGCCGTCGCGCAGATGCCGCAGCAACCCCGGGTCGTCGGCGACGCCCTCCTCGCCGACCACCATCGAACCCGGCCGCAGTCGCCGCAACCCCGCCGAGAGCAGCTCCTCGGCCCGGCGGTCGGCGACGGTGACCACCTCTCCGGGTGCCTTCTCCGACACGTCGTCGTCGTCGAGCTTGCGGAACAGTGGCAGCACGACCTGGTCGGCGGCCTCCCAGAGCAGGTCGCCGACGTCGTCCAACAGGGTGTCAGCCACGCGGCGGCAGCTTGACCACGCTGACGAAGAACTCGTCGATCTGACGGACCACCGAGATGAAGCGCTCGAAGTCCACCGGCTTGGTCACGTAGGCGTTGGCGTGCAGCTGGTAGCTGCGCAGGATGTCCTCGTCGGCCTGCGAGGTGGTGAGCACCACCACCGGGATCCGACGCAGGGTCTCGTCCTTCTTGATCTCCTCCAGCACCTCCCGGCCGTCGCGCCGGGGCAGGTTCAGGTCGAGCAGGATCAGGTCGGGCGCCACCGCGTCGGCGTACTGGCCTTCCCGGCGCAGGTAGGCGAGCGCCTCGGCCCCGTCGGAGACGACGGTCAGCCGGTTACGCAGCTTGTGTTCCTCGAACGCTTCCTGGGTCATCAGCACGTCACCCGGGTCGTCCTCGACGAGCAGGACCTCGATCGGGCTCTTGCCATCCGCCGGCGCGGTCATCCCACCGTCTCCCTCATGTCACCCGTTCTACCGCTTTCCAGCGTCTCGTCGGCCCGGTCCGGCTGGTCCGGCCCGTCGGCCTGCTCCGTCAACGCTGCCGGAGCCTCGGTCGAGGGCGTCGCGTCGCCCGCTGTCGGGGCGTTCGGCTCCCCGGCGGAATCGGCGGCTTCCGCCGCCGCGACGTCCTCGGGAAGTGCCGGCAGGGTGAACCGGATCGCGGTGCCCTCCGGCACGTCGGTGTCCACCCAGACGCGGCCGCCGTGGTACTCGACGATCTTCTTGACGATCGCCAACCCGATGCCGGTGCCCGGGTACGCGTCCTTCGAGTGCAGCCGCTGGAAGATCACAAAGATCTTGTCGGCGAACTCCGGCTCGATCCCGATGCCGTTGTCCTGGCAGGTGATCTCCCACTCGGCACCCACCAAGCGGGCCGAGACGTGCACCTTCGACGGCACGTCCGGGCGCCGGAACTTGATCGAGTTGCTGACCAGGTTGGCCAGCAGGTTGGTGAGCAACGGTTCCTCACCCGAGATCACCGGCAGACCGGTCCAGGTCAACTCGGCGTCCGCGTACTGCCGGGCGGCCTCGGTCTGGCCGGCCACGTCGCCCATCACCTTGTTGAGGTCGACCTCGACGAAGCCGGTGGTGAGCCGCCCGATCCGGGAGAACGCGAGCAGGTCGTTGATCAGGCGCTGCATCCGTTGCGCGCCGTCCACAGCGAAGGCGATGTACTGGTCGGCCCGCTCGTCGAGCTGCCCGGCGTAACGGCGCTGGAGCAGCTGGCAGAAGCTGGCGACCTTACGCAGCGGCTCCTGCAGGTCGTGCGAGGCCACGTACGCGAACTGCTCCAGGTCCCGGTTGGACCGGGTCAGCTCCTCGGCCTGCTTCTGGAGCTGACTGTTGACCCACTCGATGCGCTCGCGGGCGGCCCGGACCTCGGCCAGGTCGGCGGCGATCTTCTGCCGCATCGCGTCCACGTCCTCACCGAGCCGGATGAACTCCGGCGGACCGAGGGGGGCAATGCGGTGCTGGTAGTCGCCCTCGGCGACCTCGCGGACCTGGGTGGCGAGGCCGGTCAGCGGCCGGACCACCATCCGGTCCAGCGAGAGCAGCAGCACCGCCCCGGCGACGACCACCACCAGCGCGGCGACGATCAGGAGAACAACCAGGATGTTGCTGCTGGTACGGACGTTGGTGGCGGTCTGCTCCCGGGCGGCCAGGACCTCCTCCTGGAGGTCGTTCACCGCCAAGCGCACCTCGTCGAACTGCTGCCGGGCCGCTTCGGTGACCAACGCCTGGCCGGCGTTGGTGCCGCTCTGCTCGGTGGTGGTGATCACCGGCTCCGCAACCGACTGTCGCCACTGCGTGACACGCTCCTCGACGGTCCGCAGCTCCTGGCTGATCTCCGGATAGTCGTCGAGCAGCGTCCGCATCGAGGCGACGACGCTCTGCTCCTGGGCGAGCCCTTCCCGGTAGGGGTTCAGGTCGTCCCGGTCGCCGCTGACCGCGTACCCGCGGATCGCCGTCTCCTGGTCGAGCAGCGCGTTGAGCAGTTCCTGGGACTGCACCCGCAACGGGCCGGTCTCGTTCAGGACCGCGTCGATCTGGGTGCGGTTGCGGGCGGCCATCGCCGCCTCCGCGCCGGCCAACCCGACCAACAGGAAACCCACGACGGCGAGCAGGGTGATCACCCGGCGGCGCAGACTCCAGCCGCCGACCACCGGCTTCACCGGCCACCGCCCCGGCTGACCAACAGCATGGCCACGTCGTCGGCGAGCGGGCCACCGTTGAGCCGCTCGGCCCGCCCGACGAGCCACGCCGGCAGCTCGGGCAGGGACACCGAATGGTTGGCCGGCTCGCCCAGCAAGCCACTGAGGCCGGGCACGTCGAGCCGTTCGTTGCCGGCGCCCACCCGCCCCTCGATCAGGCCATCGGTGTACATCAACAGGGACCAGTCATCGGTGTCGAACTCCAGGTCGTAGGCGATCGGCCGGCGAGGTCGTACGCCCAGCAGCAGGCCGCCGGGCGCGGGCACCGGGGCGACCCGGCCGCCGGAGAGCAGCAGCGGTGGCGGGTGCCCGGCCAGTCGGACGGTGGCCCGGTTGGCGTCCAGGTCCAGTCTGACGGTGGCCACCGTCGCGAAGATCTCCTGGAGGCGGCGCTCACTCATCAGCACCTGCTCCAGGGCGGGCAGCACCTCGTCGTCCGGCACCCGGGCGAGCACCAGGGCCCGCCAGGCCACCCGCAGCTCGACCCCGAGCGCGGCCTCGTCCACCCCGTGCCCACAGACGTCGCCGACGATCAGGTCGAGGCGGTCCGGGTGGGTCTGCACCACGTCGAAGAAGTCTCCGCCGATCAACGCGGCGTGCCGGCCCGGCCGGTAGAAAGTGTGCACCGCGACCAGGTCGGTCGTCATCAGCGGTTGGGGCAGCAGGCCGCGTTCGAGTCGGGCCGACTCGGCCTGGCGCAGCTCGACCTCGCGCAACCGGCGGGCGTTCTCGTCGGCGCGCTTACGCTCCACGGCGTAGCGCAGCGCCCGGGTCAGCAGCACCCCGTCGACCTGGCCCTTGACCAGATAGTCCTGGGCGCCCTCGGCGACCGCCACGACGCCCAGGTGCTCGTCCGTGCGCCCGGTCAGCACGCAGACCGCGGCGCCGCTGGACATGTCCAACACCTGGCGCAGCCCGTCCAGCCCCTGCGCGTCGGGCAGGCCCAGGTCGAGCAGGACGCAGTCGACGCCGCTGATCCGCTGCCGCGCCTCCCGGAGGCTGGTGGCGACCAGCAGGTCGATCATCGAGTTCGTCTCGGCGAGCAGCTCACCGACCAGGAAGGCGTCGCCCTCGTCGTCTTCCACCAGCAGCACCCGCAACCGCTCACCCGGCGGCAGGTTGGCGTGCCGCGCCAGGCCACCGTGCGGGTACGGCACAACTGGGGAACCGGCCAAGCCGGCCCCCCGGTGCGGCCGGGTCACCGCCGCGAGACGCGGGAGTTCGCTGGTGATGTCGGGCTCCTTCCGAGTGCCCTGCTGATCCTGTATTAGACAACGGTCGCACACAACACGATGCCTGCGGCGCGGGCGGGGATGGGGCGCGTCACTGCTCGGCCGTGGACAAACCGGGCGGCTGACGGACACGGGACGTACCGGCCATCCCATCCGCAGCCACCGACGGGCAGGATGATCCCACCCCAGGCCCCACCACCCCCCGAGGAGTCCCCGTGGGCGCACCCACCACCCCGGCCACGACGGGCACGCCGACCCGTCCGATTCCGGGCGTACCCCCTGCCAGCCGCGCGCTGACCCGGCCGCGTCGGCGGCTCGTGGCCGCCGCGGCGGCGTTGGCCGCGCTGGCCGCGGTCGCCGCCGGCAGTCTGCTCGACCTGCGCACCCCGGCCCCGAAGTCGGCCGACGCGCCGGCTGACGCGTTCAGCGCCGGCCGCGCGTACGAGGACGTCCAGGTGATCGCCGCCCGGTCGCACGTCGCCGGCAGCCCGGCCAACGAACAGGTCCGCGCGCACCTGGAGCAGCGGTTGCGGGGGCTGGGCCTGGAGACCGAGGTGCAGGACACTGTGGCACCGGAGGCTGGTCAGCTCAGCGGGGCCGCGGGCGGGGCGACAGTGGCCCGGGTCCGCAACGTGGTGGCCCGGCTGCCCGGCACCGACTCGACGGGTCGGGTCTTCCTGGTCTCGCACTACGACTCGGTACAGACCGGGCCGGGCGGCAACGACGACGCGGCCGGCACGTCGACCATCCTGGAGGTGGCCCGCGCGCTGACCACCGGCCCTCGGCCGCGCAACGACATCGTCTTCGTGCTGACCGACGCCGAGGAGGCGTGCCTCTGCGGCGCGGCCGCGTTCGCCGCCAGTCACCCGCTGGCCGCCGACGGCGGTGTGGTGCTCAACCTGGAGGCGCGGGGCTCCACCGGGCCGGTGATCATGTTCGAGACGTCCCGGAACAACGCGAAGTTGGTGGACATCTTCGGCCGGGCCGCCCCCCACCCGGTCGGCACCTCGTTCGCGGTGGAGATCTACCGCGCGCTGCCGAACGACACCGATTTCACCGCCTTCCTCGATCACAAGTTCGTCGGGCTGAACTCGGCGTACATCGACGGGGGCGCGATCTACCACACGCCGTTGGACACCCCGGCCGCCATGGACCGGGGCAGCCTTCAACAGCACGGGGACAACGCGTTGGGCCTGGCCCGGGAGTTCGGTGGCACCGACCTGACCAACCTGCGCTCCGGGCATGACGCCACGTACTTCCCCGTTCCCGGCGGGCTGGTCCGCTACCCGGGCTGGCTCACACTGCCGCTGGCCCTGCTCGCGGTGGCACTGGTTGCCGCCCTGGGCTGGGTGACCCGCCGGAGCGGCCGGGCCAGCATCGGCAGGCTGGCCGCCGGCTTCGCACTGGCCCTGGTGCCGATCGTCGCCGCGCCGGTCGCCGCCCAACTGCTCTGGCTGGCGATCACCGCGATCCGACCGGGGTACGCGGAGCTGCTCGACCCGTACCGACCGATCTGGTACCGGCTGGCCGTCCTGGCGCTCGCCACCGCCATCCTGTTCACCTGGTACGCGCTGACCCGCCGCCGGATCGGCCCGGCCGCGCTCGCCATCGGCGGGCTGGCCTGGCTGGCAGGGCTCGGAGTGCTGCTCGCCGTGGCGGTGCCGGGTGGGGCGTACCTCACCACACTGCCGGCGCTGGCCGGCGCGCTCGGTGGGCTGGTCGCGCTGCGTACCCGGCAGACCGGGCCGTGGCCGGTGGTGGCCGTGACCGCCGCAACGGCCGTCGGTGTGGTCATCCTGCTGCCCACAGTGGTGCTGCTCTTCCCCGCGCTCGGGATGGGCATGGGTGGGGTGGCCGCGCTTGTCGCGGTGCTGCTCGGCCTGGTCGCCCTGCCGGTGGTCGACCTGCTACACCCGCAGGCCGGCGGCCAGCGTGGTCTGCTCGCGCTGCGGGCCCGGCGGCTCGCGGTGCTGCCGGCCGGCGCCGCCGCGGTGGCGGCGGTGGTGCTCGCCGGGGTCGGCCTGGCCGTCGACCGCTTCGACGCCGCCCACCCCGCCCCGACGCACCTGATGTACGCGATGGACGCCGGCACTGGCCAGGCCCGCTGGCTGAGCGACGAAACCGACCCGCAGCCGTGGACGGACGGCTACGTGGACGTGGTGACCAGCGTCGAGGACGACTTCCCCGGGCTCGGCGGCGACGCGCTACGGACCGGGCCGGCGCAGGCGGCGAACCTGCCGGCGCCGAAGCTGGAGGTGCTCGCCGACAGCGCCGTCGCCGACGAGCGCACGCTGCGATTGCGACTCACTCCGCAGCGGGCGGTCCGGGTCGCCACCCTGCACGTCGAGACGGTCACCGCCCGGGTGCTGCGGGCCGAGGTGGCGGGCCGCACGGTGCCCGCACAGCAGGGTGGGCGCCGGTGGGGCTTCGGAGTGGTCTTCCATGCTCCGCCCCCGGAAGGTGTCGAGATCACGCTCACGCTGCAGCGGTCCGCGGCGCCGGTGCCGATTCGGGTAATGGACGCCAGTGACGGGCTGGACGGGCTGCCCGGCTTCCGCCCCCGACCGCCGGCCGTCGGCGTTGTCGGGTCGCACACCTCCGAGATGCTGGCGGTCGCCCGCACCTATCCCATCTGACGGACGGCCCGGTGGTCCGGCGGAGCGATTCAACCGCCGGACCACCACCTTTCCTCGCGACCGGAAATGCCACCTGGCGTCGATTCGGTCAGCCCACCGGTTCGGGTTGGCCGGCACCGATCCGGTGCCAACGATTACCGTCGTGGTCGGTGAAGGTCAGGTCCACCAGAACTGTGTCGGCAGCGCGGAGCCGGTGCTCCGCCGCGACGGTGACGAACAGGTCGTGCACGTCCCGGCCGGGAATCCGACGGACCTCCTTCGCAGCGGCCAGCACCACCGGCGGGGCGTCCGGATCGTCGGGCGGAACGAGTCGAGTCAGCACCACCACGTCCAGCACCGGTGCGTCACTCTCGTTGGCCACGGCGACCCGCAGCACCGAGGTGCCGCGAATCTCGGCCACCGCCGAGATCAGCCGAGCCTGGGTGGCCCGGACCCGCAGATCGTCGTTGCGGCGGGCGCGGATTTCCCGCCGCAATCCGAGGTAGACGAAGAGCACACTGGCGATGGAGCCGACCGCGCCGAACCAGTCCGGCACGGAACCCCAGTCGATGACGTGGTGGATTGGCGGCCAGTTCATAAGTCCATCGTGGATGCCCGTGTCGAGTGGCGCGCACGGCGGATCGGCCGGAATCAGCGGCGAATTGGGAATTCCGGCACCGATTCTGGTCAGCCGGGCGGCCTGAACGGAGAGTGTGCAACCCAGTACGGGGATGGATACGCTTGCGGTCGACGTGGTGCGCGTGGCAATCCCTCCGACTGTCCACCAGATGGAAAGGATCATTAGCCGCCGACCCATTGTGAATTCGCCACCGAAGGGGGACCGCATTGACTGCGGACGTTCCACCCGACGATGCCGGCGTGCCTCGGCCTGCGTACGACCGGCCGAGTCGGGTCTCCGTCGATCCACCGCTCGGGCGACTGGACAGCCCCCTGCACGGGCGCGACGACCTGATCGACGAGATCGTCCAACCGGCGGATATCGCCCAGGGCCGGCCCACTGTGCACATCCTGTGCGGCATGGGGGGCTCCGGCAAGAGCCACGTCGCTCTGGAGATCGCCCGCCGGGCGCGGGCCGACGGCCGGACGGTCTGGTGGGTGCAGGCCGGGCGGCTCAACTCCGGGATGCGGGAGGTGGTCAGCCAACTCGGCGCGTCGGAGACCCAGGTCGACCAGGCCTGGGCGGGGATGATCAGCGCCACCGACCTGGTGTGGCGCTATCTCAACCAGGCCGCACAGCCCTGGCTGTTGATCTTCGACAGCGCGGACGAGCCCGCCAGCCTGGGCCCCACCGACGGAGTGCTCGCCGACGGCACCGGCTGGCTGCGCAGCCCGGAGGCCGACGACGGCATGGTCATCGTGACCAGCCGGGACGGCAACCGGGCCACCTGGGGCACCTGGTCGGTGCTGCACCAGGTGCGCCCGCTCGACGCCGACGCCGGCGCGCAGGTGCTCATCGACCGGGCCGGCGCGCAGGCCGGCGGCCCGGCCGACGCCCGGGAACTCGCCCGGGAGCTGGGCGGGCTGCCCCTCGCGCTGCGCGCCGCCGGCAACTACCTGCGGTCGGTGAACGCCAGCCCGGTCTGGCGCGGGTCATCCACCATCACCACCTTCGCCGACTACCGGACGGCCGTGCAACGTCGGTTCCGCTCACCGCGCGACGCCGCCGACGTCGACCTCGACGAGTCCCTCGGCCTGGAGATCGTCCGCGAGGTCGACGACATCTCACTGGACCTGCTGGCCCGCCGCCAACTTCAACAGAGCCGACCACTGCTCAACGTGCTGGCCTGCCTGAGCATCTCCCCGGTGCCCTACGAGGTGGTGCTCAAGCCGGCCATCCTGGCCGAGTCGCCGCTCTTCAAGGGGCTAACCGGCCGGCAGCGGGTGAAGGTGCTGGAGGGCATCGGCAACCTGGCCCTCGTCGACTTCGACGTGCAGGAGGACGTCACCGACCCGGCGTTCGCGCACGTGCTCTCGCTACACCCACTGGTGCACGCGATGTTCCGCGACCGCGACGAGGTGCGTGAGCAGATCGCCGAATACCACGGGCTGGTCATGAAACTGCTGCTCGCCGCCACCGAGGGGCAGAACCCGGACGACTCGGCGGCCTGGACCAACTGGGACGTGTTGGTGCCGCACCTGGTCGAGGCCGTGCGGGAATACCTCGTGCCGCAGAAACACAAGCACGACCCCGAGACGGTACGCCGCGCGCTGGAGCTGACCCGGCTCACCGCCCGCTACCTCATCGCTGTCGGCCTACCCGGGTCGGCATTCGACATCCTCGACCCGATCGTGCGCGGTTGCGCCGCGTACGACCACGACCTGGACCGACCGCAGGTGCTGGCGCTGCGCCACGAACTGGGCCGCACCTGGCTGGAGCGCAACCAACCGGAGATGGCCGACCGGGTGCTCCGCGAGGTGATCGCGGACCGCACCAGGGTGCTGGGCAGCGACGACGCCGACACCCTCGCCAGCCGGCACAAGCTCACCAAGGCGATCATGGCGCAGCGCCAGTGGCCGGAGGCCGAGCTGGAGCTGTGGCAGATCGTCGCCGCCGAGGACCAGGTACGCGGCCCGGAACACTGGGACACGATGATCATGCGGCACAGCCTGGCGCTGGCGGTGCTGGCCCAGCAACGGGCGCCCGAGGCCGAGGAGATGCTGCACGCCATCCTGGAGGTCCGCTACCGGTTGTGGCCGCTCAACCAACCGGAGACCTGGCAGGCCCGGCACACGCTGGCCCGATGCATGCAGGCGCAGGGCCGGCTCGCCGAGGCGGAGGCCGAGCTGCGGGCCACACTGGCCACCGTGGAACCCCGGCACGCCGACCGCAGCGAGGTGCTCGCCATCCGCTCCACCCTGGCCCTGGTGCTGCTGCTCGACGAGCAGGTCGACGCGGCGATCGAGGTGTACGAGCGGTTGCTGGCCGACCGTCGGCGACTCCTCGGCGACACCCACCTGGACACTCTCCAGGTCGAGCACGCGCTGCGCCGGCTGCGCGACGGCGACTGACCGGTCAGTGCGGCGCGGCCGGGCCCAGGTCGCTCGGGTCGGTGTTGCCACCACAGATGATCACTGCCACCCGCTCCCCCGGCTGCGGCACGTACGCGCCGCCGACCAGCGCGGCCAACGCGGCGGCACCACCCAACTCGGCCGCGACCCGCAGCTCCGACCAGAGCAACCGGCGCGCCCGCACCAGGTCCTCGTCGCGGACCAGCACTGACACCACCTCGGTCCGGCGGGCGGTGTCGAAGGCGATCTCGCCGATCCGCCGGGCACCCAGCGAATCGGTGGCGATACCACCCACCTCGATGTCGACCGGCCGACCCGCCTTGAGCGCCGAGTGCAGGGTGGGGATCTGCTCCGGCTCGACCGCCACGACACGTACCGAGCCACCGAACCAACTGGCGATACCGGACACCAACCCGCCGCCACCGACCGCCACCAGCACTGTGTCGATCCCGCCCACCTGCCGCTCCAGCTCGCGGCCGACGGTGCCCTGACCGGCCACCACCTCCGGCTGGTCGTACGCGTGCACCACCAACGCGCCGGTCTCCCCGGCCCGCTGGGTGCTCGCCGCCAACGCCTCCGCGTAGTGCTGGCCCACCTGGCGCACCTGGGCGCCCAACCCGGCCAACCGCTGCACCTTCACCGGCGAGGCGGTGACCGGCACGAAGACCTCCGCCGGCACACCCAACGACCGGGCGGCGTACGCGACCGCGAGGCCATGGTTGCCACCCGATGCGGCGATCACCCCGGCCGAGGGCAACGACCCCTGGAGCATCCGGTTGAACGCGCCACGCGGCTTGAACGAGCCGGTGTGCTGGTGCAGCTCCAACTTGAGGCTGAGCTGCCCGGGCACACCCAGATCGGCGCCGTCGACGGCGATGACCGGGGTTTCCCGGACCCGCCCCTCGACAAGAGCCGCGGCCGCCTCGACGTCGCTTCTGTCCACCATGGGGAAACGCCCTTCACTACGACCAGAGGGCCAGTCGACCGTCGTCGGTGAGCCCGACGAAACATCCTATGGAGATCCGTCGGCCATCCGACGCCTGACGCACCGTGTGATAGTGCCGCGGATCAAACAGAAAGCCCTCCCCGAGCGTGGGGCGCAACGTCAGCGACTGCGTGTCGGCCGCCACCGCCTCCTGGAAGCCGTACCCGCCGGGAACCCGCAACGGCTCGTCGTCCGGCTGCCAGCGCCGCCGCCACAGCACCGTCTCCCCACCGGCCGGTGGCACCCGGATGTAGATGTTGAACGCCAACTGGGCCACCACCTCGCTGTCGAGCAGCCGGCCCGCGTACTCCCGTACCGCGTCGTCGAAGTGCACCTGGAGCCCCGCGTTGATCTCGCGGACGATGCCGACGTGCATCTCCCGACCCTGCCGCCGCCCGGGTGCCACGTTCGGCCAGGCACCTCGGAACGCGGCCAGGCACAGGTCCCGGGGGGAGTCCGACAGGCCCAGCGTCGACCAGTTCTTCTCGGCCGCGTGGGCGGCTTCCCAGTAGTCCTCGCGGAGTTCACCGGCGGCCCGGTGGTCGTTGATGGCCGGACCGAACTTGGCGACGACGGGAAAGACCCGGCTCTCGTCGTAGCGGTCCATCGGCGCGTTCGCGAGCGCCGCGGTGATCGCCTGGCAGCGGGCCGCGGAGAGCAACCCCGGCACCCGTACGGCGGCCAGCCGCCCCGCGATGAGCCCGGCGACATCCGCACGGGTGATCGATTCTGATTCGACGGCGACGAACAAGGGATCGGTAGTGCTCGAATGCTGCACGGCGGTCCTCCCGTAACGAAGATCCCTCACCGGACTTGTCGCGCCCCCCGACCCGCGCACCGTGCAATGTACAAAGCGCGGGCAAGACGAGGTATCCGCAGTTCCGGGCGATCTGGCGCGGCCACCGCTACCATCGGCGCAACCGGGGTACGCGGCACCGAACCGTACGGCGGAAGCTTTCCACCGATCGGGGAATGGTGACGATTCTCGGCGTGACGCATGATGCGACTAGTTCGAACGCTGACAAGGAGTTCGAGATGGCAGGCGCCGGCCCGACGGATCTTGACATGCACGTCGACCGCCTGGAAATGGCGCGTCGAATAGCCCGGGAAATGATCGAGTCCGATCATCAGGCTCTGGAGCTCGCCGTCCGACAGCGCCCACAGTGCTGGTCCCGACGCCCCACCGGTCACGGCACCCGCGCCGACGCCCTCACGGGCTGACCCTCCACACAGCTACCCCCAGCGCCCCGACAGCGCTGCTAGCCTGACGCGTCGCTGCAGCTAGCACGGGGGACGGTGCAGCATGAACTGCTCGAACTGCGGGAGCCAGCTCGACCATCCTGGGCAGGGGCACACCTGTCTCGGCGGCGTCGCGCCGCCGCCCCAGCCACCCGCGCACTGGCAGGCGGCCCAGTGGGCGCTGCTGGCGCTCGCGGCGCTCTTCGCAGGGCTCTCGCTGGTCCGAGCCGCGATCACCGCCGACCTGCTGACGCCGCCAAGCGGCGGAGTCATCAGCGCCCTGTCGATCGCCGGTCCGCTGGCCCTCTTCGCCGCCTTTTTCACCTGGTCGAATGTCACCAAGCGGGTCATCGACGCACAGTCGATCGCCGCGGCGACGGTCCGGCACTGGGCGGTCGGAACCGGTGCTCTGCTCCTGTTCCTGTCGTACCTCCTGCCGATGAAGACCCCGACCGCCTTCCATGTCGTCCGGGCGATCGCGGCGATCCTGCTCGCCATCGGCGCCCTGATCACCCACCGGAGAGCCATGCGCCGGCTCACTGACCCGGCCACCCCCGCAGACCAGAACGACGCCGCCGGTCCGAGCATCGCGCCACTCCGCATGGACGAAGCTCGGCCGGGACAGGTGGAAAGCCAGCCCGCCCGGTTGGCGCTCGACATCGAGACGCAGCCGGAGGACTGGAACGCGTCCCTGTGGGATCCCGAAGTCCAGCGGGACATCGAGCGCAGACGCCGCCAGAAGCTAGATTGAGTCTTACGTCGGAGCGGTGTACCTAAGCCGCAGGGTCGCTATCGTTGGCTGGCCGCTGTAGCTGGTCCCGGCAGGGGTGTGGTTCACAGGCCGAGCGCGACGGGTTGGGTTGGCACTCCGCCAACGATCAGTGCGGCCAACGGTGTGGCAAGGTCTCGGGGCGAGAACAGTTCCGGGCCGAGGTGATCCCGGATCTCCGACAGCGACCACCAACGCCAGCCGATGACGTGCTCGGCGGCGAGTTCCTCATCGCTCATCGAACCGCGCGGCGTGAACGAGGCGGTCCGAAGGAGGAAGTAGTCGTTCACGATGCCATCGTGACCGGGTGCGAACCCGGCGGCGACTATCTCCTGGCGCCAGACCTGAGGCGGGTCGGCATCGAGAGCAAGGCCGACCTCTTCGCGCAACTCTCGCCGCAGGGCGGCCAGTGGCGTCTCGCCGTCTTCGACGCCACCCCCGGGAGTGATCCACACGACGATCGTGCCAGCGGGATCGGGAATGGCGAGTCGTAGCAGCAGAACACGGTCGTCCTCATCGACGACGACCGCACGCGCCGATCGCCGCAGGTTCACCGTCGACATCAGGACACCCTACGGGTCAACGATCACCGTCGACGCCCGCGACGGCACAGCGGTCTGATTCGCCCGCGGCCATGAACCAACCAACCGCCGCCTCCTGCTCGTAGGTCGATCGGGCTTCCCATGCCCGCTCCCACGCATCTCCGTTGCCGCCAGCCGGCCTGGAGACGGCATGATCTTGGCTCTGTTCGATCTCTGTGCGAGGCTTCGGCGGTGACTGACCTCGACATCCGCGCGGCCACCTCGGCTGATTCCGAATTCCTGGTCGACATGCTCGTGGAGGCCGTGAACTGGCTGCCTGAGCGCAACTGGTCGCACGAACAGATCCTGGCGAACCCTGCGCTGGCTCACTATGTCACCGGCTGGATGCGGCCAGACGACTTCGGCCTGGTTGCGGTCGCCCCGACTGATCGTCCAGTCGGGGCGGCCTGGTTCCGATTCCTGACCTCCGCCGATCCGGGCTACGGATACGTGAGGGACGACGTGCCCGAGCTGACGTTCGGCGTGGTGGAAACCTGGCGGGGCCGAGGTGTGGGTCGAGCACTTCTGCGCGCCGTCCTGCAGGCCGCACGAGAGCGTGGCATCCGCACGGTGTCGCTGAGCGTGGAGCGGGCGAACTTCGCTGCAAGGCTGTACGCCGCTGAAGGGTTTCGCACTGTCGAGTCGTTCGAGGACGCGGACACGATGGTCGCTGAGATCGGGGCCTGACGCGTGTGGCGCCACAGCCAAGTCACTCCTGGGCAGGCGTAACGATCAACTGGCGTTGATGCTGGCCGACCGCAGTGCTGGTCCGCCGCCCGGCCAGGCCACGGCTCCCGCGCCCATACCTTCGGGGGCTGATCCGGCTCGCGCAATGGCGGATACTTCGGTCATGACTCTGGCACCGTCACGCACACATCTCGTTGATGCGCGCTCATCCTTCCTGGTGCTGGTCGGCTGGTACGTCGCCGTTGTCGTGTCACTCGGCCTGTTCCTCAGCACGCTTTCCGGGTCGGTCCCGGCTGGCTGCGGCGAGGTATGCGATTCCGAACGGTCGCGGGCGCTGCTCTTCGGGCTCTACACGGCTACGCCCGCGCTGTTCCTCGCGCTGCTGGTCAGCCTGGCAATGCTCGCGGTCCTCGTCGCCCGTACCCGGATCCGCTCGTCGGCCATGCTGGGCAGCCTGTCCGCGGTGCTTCCGCTGGCCGTGTGCGGACTCCTCATCGCCAGCCTCTGACCGTCACCGCTCGCGTCACGGAGCGCCCGAGGCCCAGCCAAAGCCTCTCAGTAAGTTTGACGGCTACTGGCTGCCTGGCGCTTTGCCGCCATGCGCATGCCGGCACCGGCGATGCCAGCACCAGCCCCCGAGGCCATCAGGCCCACGAAGAAAAGCGCCGCCGCCGCTCCGCTCCAGATGACGTACTGCATGAGTGCGGCACCACAGGCCCACATCAGGGCACCGCATGCGAACTGCCATTTACTTGCCCGGATCAGTGACTTCATTGGCACGCGATCATGGGAGCACATTGCGTCCCGCCTGCGCCTCGCCCTTACGGCTGACCTCGACTCGCGAGGTCACGCCCCTTCTAACCGAGGGTCGCTACGATCCGACGACCGGCCGAAAGCTGCTGGCCGCCGTCGCCGAGCTAACTCAGCTCGCCGGTTGGCAGGCATACGACACGGCCGAACACGGCCTCGCCCAGCGCTACCTCACCCACGCCCTCGACCTCGCCCGAGCTGCCGACGATGCTGGGCTCGGCGCCGAAATCCTCGCGGCGATGAGCCACCAAGCCACCTACCTCGGCCACAATGCCGCCGGCGTCGATCTCGCCCGCGCCGCCCGGCAGACGGCACAACGCGCCGGCCTCGCGGTGCTGACCGCCGAGGCGCTGGTCATGGAAGCTCATGCCCACGCCGCCGCGCGCAACGAACGCGCCTGCACCACCGCACTGCACCAGGCAGAACAGACCCTCGACCGGGCCGACCGCAGCAGCGACCCGCAATGGCTCGGCTACTTCGACGAGGCATACCTGTCAGCCAAGTTCGGCCACTGCTTCCATGCTCTCGGCCACCACCAGCAGGCCGAACGCTTCACCGTCCGCTCACTGCACATGGACGAACGCTACATACGCGGCAAGGCCTTCAACCTCACTCTCCTCGCATCCATCCACGCCCACAACGCCGAACCCGATCGCGCCAGCGTCATCGGGACCAAAGCCCTCACGCTGACCTCTCAACTGCGATCAGCCCGAGCCGTCCGGTACCTACGCGACCTGCAAACGAAACTCACAGCGCACGGCCGCCGGCCAGCCGTCCGACACTTCATCAACCGTGTCGACATGGCCCTCGGTCAACGCCGCTGACTACAGCTCACCCCGGGCTTTGCGCGCGACCAGCTCTAACACCGCGATCACCGTGCCGGAGCCCACGATCTCACCCCGGGACACGAGGTCCCGCGCTTCCGCCAACGGCATCCAGGCCACCCGCTCGGCCTCGTTGACGTCCACCGGCGAACCGATGTGTATCGCGTCGCGCGCAAGGAACAACAGATTCTCCGCGTCCGCGGTCGCCACCCACGGCTGGAACGACAGCATCGGCTCCACCGCACCCGGACGCCACCCGGTCTCCTCCTCGACCTCCCGGACCGCGCATGCCGAAGGCTGCTCAGCGTCGTCGACATAACCCCCAGGCAGCTCCCACACCCACCGGTCGAACACGAACCGGTGCCGCCGCATCAGCAGCAGCCGCTCCTGCTCGTCAAGCACCGCAACCATGGCTGACCGGGGCGCCCGGATCACGTACTGCTCGAAACGGACCCCGTCCGGCACCTCCACGTCGGCGATGCTCAGCCGCGCTCGCCGGCTGCCATCCACCACCCGCTCACCGTGAATCGTCCACCGCGTCGGCTCGGTACCCTGCTCCTCCGTCACCAGCCCAGTATCCGACCGCTGGCACGGACGGCGTGCCCTCGTCACTTCCAGCGGAAGTGGACGAAGAGGCGGCCGAAGTTCTTCGAGTCCTTCTCCACGCGGTGGTAGAGCTGCTTGACGTCCTTCTGGTCGAGGAACCGCAGCACCCGCTTCTTGAGCTGACCGGACCCCTTGCCGGGGATGATCTCGACGAGGGTCGCCTTCTTCGCCACCGCCTCGTCCATGATCCCGCGCAGGGCGCGATCGATGTCCTGGCCCTTGTTGAAGATCTCGTGCAGGTCCAGCTTGAGCTTCATGCCGCAGCCCCCGGCAGGTCAGGTCCCATGTCCGCCATCCTAGGCACCTCCGCCAGGTCGTCCGACGACGAAGGGGCGGCCCCGAAGGACCGCCCCTGCCGTGTCACGCCGCACGTTCAGCGCCTGCCGCCGAGGCGGGTCTCCACCCGCTCCAGCGCGGTCCGGTAGTCGTCGTTGGCCGCGTACATCGCGGCGGCGATCCGCAGGTGCCGCAGCGCGTCGGTGTGTCGGTTCAGCCGTTCGAGGGTCCGACCGAGCACGTGGTGCGCGTAGTGGTCACTCGGGTCCCGTTCGACCAGCTCACGCAGGTGTTCCTCGGCCCGGTTGAGCTGGGCCGACTGGAAGTACGCCCGGGCCAGCAGTTGCCGGACCGCCGCGTTGCCGGGTTCGGCGTCGATGATCGGCTCCAGCAGTCGGGCTGCCCCGCTGGGGTCACCGGTTTCGAAGAACATGGTCGCCCGCCGGTAGTCCGCCAGAAGATCCATCTGCCACCTCCTCGGGTCGCACCGTCACCTGTTCCGACGCTGGCACAACACCGGAAGTTTGGCGACTGTTCCCGGGGTCGAGATCGGGTCAGTTCCAGCCACCGAAGGCCGCTGAGGGGCGTCGAACGGTCAGGTGCGGGCGTCCCGGCGTCCGGCGGAAAGTTCCCAGGCGCGGACACCGCCGACGATTCCGGCGGTGTTCGGCACCACCACCACGTCGTCACCCATCCGGGCCAGTTGCTCGGGCCGGATCAGTCGGGAGTTGCCCCCACCCAGGTAGAGCCGGTCCCAGCGGAACACCGGGCGGAGCCCGTCGACCACCTGGCGGATCCGACGGGACCAGAAGGCGTCGCCGAGCCGCCGCCGTTCCGGCTCGCCGACGTACGTGTCGTAGGTGGTGCCCCAGCGCACCGGCGCGTGCGACAGCTCCAGGTGCGGCGCGAGGACGCCGCCGTCGAAAAGCGCGCTGCCCAGCCCCGTCCCCAGGGTCAGCACCAGCTCGCAGCCGGTGCCGGCGACCACTCCGGCGCCGTGCACCTCGGCGTCGTTGAGCACCAGCGCCGGCACCCCGAACGCGTCGGCCAGCGCGCCGCGGGCGTCCCAGCCGGACCACTCGGCTTGCAGGTCCGGGTCGACCCGGCTGCGGGGGCCGTTGCGGGTCACGTAGTGCGGGGTGCTCACCACCACTCCGTGCCGGATCATCCCGGGTACGCCGACAGTGAGCCGGTCCGCAGTCGGCAGGCGACCGCCGAGATCCAGCAGGGTCCGGACAAACAGCGCGGGCGGCAACGGGTACGGGGTGGGCACCCGCAACGGCCGGGCCCGCATCGTTCCCGCCTCGTCGAGCACGGACGCCTTGATGCCCCCGCCGCCACAGTCGATCGCCAGTGTGGTCACCACGCCGTTGAGTCTGCCCGCTGCCGGCCGGTGGTATGCGGGCGGCCGGATAGGCTGCCGTCCTGATGAGCGCCACGATGATCGTCAAGGACCTGGCCGCCGGGCACGGTGACCGACCACTCTTCGCCGGATTGGACCTGGTGGTCGCCCCCGGCGACGTGGTCGGGCTGGTCGGGCCGAACGGGGCCGGCAAGTCGACGCTGCTGCGTACCCTCGCCGGGTTGTTGCCGGTCGAGGCCGGCAGCGTGCGGCTGAGCCCGCCCACCGCGAGCGTCGGCCACCTGCCGCAGGAGCCGGAGCGGCGGCCGGGCGAGACGGTACGGGACTTCCTGGCCCGCAGGACCGGGGTGACCGCCGCTCAGTTGGCGTTGGACGCGGCGACCGAGGCGCTGACCGCCGGGGCGGCGGGTGCCGACGACGCCTACGGCGACGCGTTGGAGCGCTGGCTCGCGCTCGGCGGCGCGGACCTGGACGAACGCGCCGAGCAGGTGAGCGCCGACCTGGGGCTCGCCGTCGACCTTGACCACCCGACGACAGGGCTCTCCGGCGGGCAGGCGGCCCGCGCAGGGCTGGCGTCGCTGCTGCTCAGCCGGTACGACGTGTTCCTGCTCGACGAGCCGACAAACGACCTGGACCTGGCCGGCCTGGAACGGCTGGAGGAGTTCGTCACCGGACTACGGGCCGGCACGGTGCTGGTCAGCCACGACCGGGAGTTCCTCACCCGCACGGTGACCCGGGTGCTGGAGCTGGACCTGCCGCAGCAGCAGATCAACCACTACGGCGGCGGCTACGCGGCCTTCCTGGAGGAGCGCGAGGTGGCCCGCCGGCACGCCCGCGCGGACTTCGAGGAGTACGCCGACACCAAGGCTGGGCTGGAGGCTCGGGCCCGCACCCAGCGTGGGTGGATGGAGAAGGGCGTGAAGAACGCCCGCCGCAAGGCCACCGACAACGACAAGATCGGCCGCAAGTTCCGCAGCGAGTCGAGCGAGAAGCAGGCCGCCAAGGCCAAGCAGACCGAACGGCTGATCGAACGGCTCGACGTGGTCGAGGAGCCCCGCAAGGAGTGGGAGCTGCGGATGGAGATCGCCGCCGCGCCCCGCGCCGGCGCCGTCGTGGCCACGCTGCGCGGAGCCGTGGTACGCCGTGGTGGCTTCACCCTCGGCCCGATCGACCTCCAGATCGACTGGGC
This sequence comes from Micromonospora sp. NPDC048947, assembly GCF_040649495.1. NCBI lineage: Bacteria > Bacillati > Actinomycetota > Actinomycetes > Micromonosporales > Micromonosporaceae > Micromonospora > Micromonospora sp. NPDC048947. The sequence goes on along the minus strand of NZ_JBEZFO010000013.1, from coordinate 113,126 downwards.
GGACCGGGTCGCGGTGACCGGGGCGAACGGCTCGGGCAAGTCCACACTGTTGGCAGCGCTGCTGGGCCGGCTACCGCTGGACGCCGGCACCGCCTCGCTCGGGCCCGGCGTGGTGGTCGGCGAAGTGGACCAGGCCCGCGGGCTGTTCCTCGGCGACGTACCGCTGATCGACGCGTTCGAGGCGGCCGTACCCCACCTGTCCCCGGCGGACGCGCGGACCCTGCTGGCCAAGTTCGGCCTACGGGCGGCGCACGTGCCCCGACCGGCGGCCACCCTCTCCCCCGGTGAGCGGACCCGGGCCGCGCTGGCCCTGCTCCAGGGTCGCGGGGTCAACCTGCTGGTGCTGGACGAGCCCACGAACCACCTGGACCTGCCCGCCATCGAGCAGCTCGAATCGGCGCTGGCCAGCTACCCCGGAACGCTGCTGCTGGTCACCCACGACCGGCGGATGCTGGCCGCCATCGAGACCAACAGGCGACTGCGGGTCGACGCCGGGCGGATCGCCGAGGATTGATCCGTGCCCGCAGGCCGGCGCGGGGTGAGAATGACGCCATGCTCAAGTGGGAGTACGCCCTGCTGGTCCGCCGCCGTCAGGCTGCGACCAACGACCTCGGCTGGGAGGTCGTCTTCGTCTGGTACGGGCCGGACGGCTCGATGGTCGACGTGACGCCGTACGGCGACACCTCGCTGGCCCACCTGAACCGGGCCGGCGACCAGGGCTGGGAGTTGGTCGCGATGAGCGAGGACCCTTCCCTGCCCGGCAACCACGAACTGCACCGCTACCACCTCAAGCGGCCGAAGCCTGCCGACCCGCCGCCTCGCCAGCGGATGCGCGGGGGCCGCCGCACCCTCTCCGGCTGACCCGACCACGCCGGGCCGACTGCGGTGGCATGAGCCGAGTTGGTCGTTCGCGGCTCGCCCCGCGCGCGGGCGGAGCCGATGTCTCCGTTGAGCCTGATGCCTCAGAGTCATCGTGATGCCTGTGTGGCATCAAGATGACTGCGTCCTGGCCCCGCATCCTGCGACACGCCCACCGCACGGTTGCGCGGGCCACGCCGACCAGGTGGACGAGCGGGGCATAACGGGCGCGATTGCGGGTATCGCGCGGCGGGAGGTGGCCCGAATGGTCGCTTTGGCACAGACTCCGCCCTCGGCCGACCGGCTGCGGGCGATAGACGATTTCCTCGCCCAGGCATGGGCGGACCAGGTCCGCCACGATGACCGGTTGCGGGACCTGGCGGTCGAGGTGCGGTTCGACCGGGGGGTGGCCCATCTGAGCGGCGACGTGGCCGAACCCGCCCAGCTACGGCTGGTGCGGGACATGGTGGGGCGGCTGGCCGGCGTCTACGGCGTCTGGTGCCGGGTCGGCATCGGCGGGCGGCCGCCGGTGGTGGTGGACCTCGGTTGTGGGCCGACCAAGCAGTGGTCGGGCAACCTGGGGCTGGACATCTACCCGGCGCCCGGCGTGGATGCCGTGGCGGACCTGTCCGGCTCGCTGCCGCTCGCCGACAACTCGGTGGACGTCCTCTTCGCGGTGCACATCCTGGAGCACCTGATCGATTTCCTGCCACTGGTCGACGAGTGTCACCGGGTGCTCCGCCCGGGTGGGGTGCTGCACGTGATGAGCCCCTGGTGGGGGCATGTGAACGCGGTGGCCGACCCGACCCACGTCCGGCTGATGGACGTGCAGACGTTCAAGGGGATCTGTCAGTTGCGGCCACCTGGCACGCCGCGCTGGTACCCATTGCACGCAGGCTGCGACGGCGCCTCGATCTTCGCCGACCTGACGCCCCTCCCCCCGGACGCCGACCCAGCACCCCAGTCCCACCTAGCCCGCTTCTTCGACTAACCACCCACCCCACCCCACCCACCCCACCCCACGTTGATCATGAAGTTATTGCGCCGACACGCCGTCATTCGTGGCAATAACTTCATGATCAACGCGAGGGGTGGTGGACTCGCGGAGTTTCAGACGGTACGGGGCCGCTAGTTGCTGGGCGGGGAGGGTCGGGTCGCCGTCCAGGCGGTTGGCGAGGAGTTGGACGGCCAGGCGGGCGACCTGCTCCTTGTCCGGGGCGACGGTGCTCAGGGCGGGGGTGGCGAACCTGCCGTCCTCGATGTCGTCGAAGCCGGCCACCGCCACGTCCTCGGGCACCCGCAGGCCAGCCTCGTGCAGGGTCCGCAGGGCACCGAGGGCCAGCGTGTCGTTGAAGCAGAAGACGGCGTCGGGGCGTACGCCGGAGGTGAGCAGTCCCCGCATCGCGGCCGCGCCGTCAGCGCGGTGCCAGGCCGGCGCGGACGCCACCAGGGCCTGGTCGTGGTCGAGGCCGGCGGCGCGCAGCGCGTCCCGGTAGCCGGCCAGGCGCAGCCGGGCGCTGGCACCCTCGTCGGTGCGCTGCGCGCCGACGGCCGCGATCCGGCGGCGACCCAACTGGATCAGGTGGCTGGTGATCTCCCGGGCCGCTGCCACGTTGTCGATCACCACGCGATCCGCCGGGCAGTGTTCGATCCGTTCGCCGAGCAGCACCATCGGGGTGCCGTCCAGAGCGGCCAGGTCCGCCACGGTGAGCGCCAACGGACTGAGGATGAGCCCGTCGATCAGGTGGTCGGTGATACCGGAGGCAAGCACCCGTTCCTGGTCACGCCGGCCGCCGGTCTGGTCGATGAGCACCGTCCAACCGTGCTCGGCGGCGACGCTGACGACGTGACGGGCCAGCTCGGCGAAGTACGGGATGTCCAGTTCCGGAACCGCCAGCGCGATCACGCCGGTGCGTCCCTTGCGGAGGTGACGGGCGGAGAGGTTGGGCCGGTAGTTGAGTTCGACGATCGCCTCCTCGACCCGGGCACGGGTGTCCGGTCGCACGTGCACGTGGCCGTTCACGACGTTGGAGACGGTCTTGACGGAGACGCCGGCCCGTTCGGCCACGTCCTTGAGTCTGTGTCGCACGCCGCAACCTCCCCGAGGTGACGGGCGCACCATACCGTCAGCGCCTTCTCCGCGACGGTGCACGAACGATGAGGAAAGGGCCCCTTGCCGTCGCAGGAGGCCCCTCCTCATCCCGTCGGATCAGCTGTCGGCGCTCGGCTCCCGAGACGCCGGGGCGACAGCGGGCTCGTGCTGGGCCAGCCGGTTGCGGCGGTGGCCGTAACCGAAGTAGATCGACCCGCCGAGCAGCATCCAGGCCAGGAACCGCAGCCAGGTCTCCACAGACAGGTTGAGCATCAGGTAGAAGCAGGCCAACGCCGAGACGATGGGCAGCACCGGTGAGAACGGCACCCGGAACGGCCGCTCCAGGTCGGGCCGCTTGCGGCGCAGGATCGGCACCGCCACCGACACGAGGACGAACGCGCAGAGCGCGCCGATGCTGACCAGGTCGGCCAGCGCGGACAGCGGCAGGAAGCCGGCCAGCAGCGCGACCGCCACCGTCATGATCGCCGAGATCCGGTACGGGGTGCCCCAGCGCGGGTGCACCTTCGCGATCGAGGGCGGGATCAACCCGTCCCGGGCGATGGCGAATCCGATCCGGCCCATCGCCACCAGGTCGACCAGGATGACGCTGGTCAGGCCCGCGACCGCGGCGATGGAGACCAGCACCGCCGCCCAGCCCGCGCCGACCGACTCGAAGGCCGACGCGATCGGGGCGCCCCTGTCGATCTCGGTGTACGGCACCATCCCGACCACCACCAGCGACACGCCGATGTAGAGCACTGTGGAGATCAGCAACGTGCCGAGCAGACCCAGGGTGAGGTCCCGCTTGGGCTTCCGCGTCTCCTCGCCCAGGTTGGCCACGGCCTCGAAGCCGGTGTACGCGAAGAAGACCACGGCGGCGGCGCTGAGCACCCCGACGAAGCCGAAGACCGACGGCTCCAGCCCGAAGAGCGCCTGCGTGACCGGCTGCTTGATGCCGTCGTCGCCGCTCCCGGCGGGCTCGGCCGGCGGGATGAACGGGGTGAGGTTGGCGGCCTTGACGAAGAACAGTCCGGCCACCACCACGAAGACGCAGATGGCCACCTTGACCAGCACCAGCAGGTTGGTGATCCGGGCGGATTCCCGGATGCCGACGATCGCCACGATGCCGAGGATCAGCACGATGGCGATGGCGCCCACGTTGACGGTGCTGCCCTCCTCGCCGAACCACCGGGTTGGCAGGTCGAGCAGTTCGGCGAGGTAACCGGACCAGCCTCGGGCCACCACCGCGGCGCCGAGCGCGAACTCCAGCAGCAGGTCCCAGCCGATGATCCAGGCGACGATCTCGCCCATGGTGGCGTACGCGTAGGTGTAGGCGCTGCCGGCGGTCGGCACGCTGGAGGCCAGCTCGGCGTAGCAGAGGGCGGCGAGCAGGGCCACCACGCCGGCGATGGCGAAGGAGATCACCACGCCCGGCCCGGCGCTGTCCCGGGCCTCGATCCCGGTGAGCGTGAAGATGCCGGTGCCGATCACGATGCCGATGCCGAAGCCGGTGAGGTCGACCGCGCCGAGCCGTCGCTTCAGCCCCAACTGGCCGTCGCTGCCGTCCGCCTCACCTTGGGCTATCACGTCCTTGATTGGTTTTGTGCGCAGCACGGACACCCGGTCACCCCTCCCACCGTGCGACCACCTCCGTGGCGGCCGGTGACCGGCGTTGCTACCCACCGACGCGATTGGTCAACCACGAACCCTTGCGGCGATGGCCAGACTGTGAAAATTTCCTACCAGCAACGCGGACATCGACGGCGAATCTTGCCGCGCACCGCGCGAAACATCCGGGAGCCCCAACGAAGGGACACACCGCATGAAAGCCACCCGACTCGGAGTCGCCGGGCTGGTCGCAGCCCTGCTCGGCACGTTCGTCAGCGCCACCCCCGCGAGCGCCGCACCCAGCGCGGCCGACACCACCACCTGCGCCACCGACCCGGCCACCCCGAAACGGCAGTTCCGGGCCATGTGGATCTCCTCGGTGGTCAATATCGACTGGCCCAGCAAGGCTTCCCAGACCAACCCGGACCGGATCGCGGCCCAGCAGGCCGAGTACCGCGAGCTGCTCGACCTGGCCGGGCGACTGCACCACAACGCCGTCGTGGTGCAGGTCCGGCCCACCGCTGACGCGCTCTGGCCCTCGCCGTACGAGCCCTGGTCGGAATACCTGACCGGGGTACGCGGCCAGGACCCGGGCTGGGACCCGCTGGCCTTCCTGGTCGACGAGTCGCACAAGCGGAACCTGGAGTTCCACGCCTGGTTCAACCCGTACCGCGTCTCCATGCCCGCACCGGGCGGTGCCGGCGCCGACCTGAGCCAGCTCGCCCCCGGCCACCCGGCTCAGCAGCACCCCGACTGGACCTTCGCCTACCCACCGGCCGGGGTGGCCGGCAGTCGGCTCTACTACAACCCCGGAATCCCCGAGGTCCGCGAGTTCGTCCAGACCGCCATGATGGATGCCGTCAGGCGGTACGACATCGACGGCGTCCACTTCGACGACTATTTCTACCCCTACCCCAGCGGCACCTACCAGGTGCCTGACGACGCGACCTTCGCGGCACACAACCGGGGCTTCACCGACCGGGCCGACTGGCGGCGGGACAACATCAACCTGCTGATCCAGGAGATGAACGGCAAGATCAAGGCGGCGAAGCCGTGGGTGAAGTTCGGCGTCAGCCCGTTCGGCATCTGGCGCAACAAGACCGCCGACCCGCTCGGTTCGGACACCACCGGCAGCCAGTCGTACGACATCATCTCCGCCGACACCCGCAAGTGGATCAAGCAGGAGTGGATCGACTACGTGGTGCCGCAGCTCTACTGGTACATCGGCCAGTACCCGGCCGCCGACTACGCACGCCTCGTGCCGTGGTGGGCCGAGGCGGTGCGCGGCACCCGCGTGCAGCTCTACATCGGCCAGGCCGACTACAAGAGCGGCGACCCGGCGTACGGGCCGTACTGGCAGAACCCACGTGAGCTGTCCGACCACCTGACGCTCAACCGGTCGTACCCGGAGGTGCAGGGCAACGTGCACTTCTCCGCAGTGCAGGTGCGGGCCAACCGGCTCGGCGCCACCGACATCTACGCGGGCGAGCACTACTCCCGCCCGGCGCTGGTGCCGGCCATGCCCCACCTACCGGCGCGGCCGCTGCTCTTCCCGGTGGTCACCAAGGCGACCAGGCACGCCGACGGGGTCCGGCTCACCTGGCGGCAGCCCGCCGACGGCGTCGGCCCGCTCGGCACCGCCAGCTCGTACGCGATCTACCGCTTCGACGGCACCACGCTGCCCGGCAGGTGCGCCACCGCCGACGCCGCGCACCTGGTCGACACCGTCCGGGCCACGCCCGGCACCGTCCAGTCCTGGGTGGACACCTCGGCCGAGCCCGGTCGGCGCTACACCTACCAGCTGACCGCGGTGGACCGCTCGGCCAACGAGAGCCCCACCAGCCCGCCGGTATTCGTCAGGCGCTGACCGCCTCGCTGAATGCCCCGGACGCCTGGTGCGTCCGGGGCATTCGTCTGTTTCAACGTATGTCACCAATAGTTGGCGATGCACATACCGCCTAGTTGATCAGCTGATCGACACTCATCGACATCCGGTAACCCGCCGGTAACTTCCGTCCCACCCGCACACCCCGCGGAGGTCACCCGTGCCCCGACGTCTCGCCACCCTCATCGCCTCGGGCGCGTTAGCGCTGCTCGCCACCCTCGCCATCGCCTCCCCCGCCGCCGCCGTCACCCCCGCCCAACGGCTCTCCGTGCTGTCCAGCTGGACCCAGACCAGCGCCTCCAGCTACAACTCGTGGAACAGCGCCCGGGTCAACCGGGCCCCCTGGGCCGAGTACAACTTCAACTGGTCCACCGACTACTGCTCGTCCAGCCCGGACAACCCGCTCGGCTTCACCTTCAACCTGGGCTGCTACCGCCACGACTTCGGCTACCGCAACTACAAGGCGGTAGGCCAGTTCCCGGCAAACAAGTCCCGCCTCGACAGCGCCTTCTACGCGGACCTGAAGCGCGTCTGCACCACGTACAACTCGGTCGTCCGACCGGCCTGCTACAGCCTGGCCTGGACCTACTACCAGGCGGTCAGCATCTTCGGTTCGGTGGCGGCCGTCCAGCAGGCCGACATCGACCGCGCCGCCCGAATGAAGGCCCAAGCCGAAGCCAACGCCGCAACCCACTAACCCCCCGGCCCTCCACCCCGACCCCCGGCCCCGCACCACCACGCCCACGCCCACGCCCACGCCCACGCCCACGCCCACGCGATCTTGCACTTTCGGTTGCCGGTTTGCCGCTTTGGCACCGTTATCTCACCGCAGAAAGTGCAAGATCGCTGGGGGCAGGGCGGGCTGGGGCGGGGCGGGCTGGGGCGGGGTAGGGGGTTAGGCGCGTTCGGTTCGGGTGGCGGGGTGGCGGTCGGGGTCGGCGGGACGGCGCGGGGTTGGTTGGGACAGGCCGGTGCTGAAGCGGGTCGAGTCCGCCGCCAGGTCCGGGTGTTCCACGTCGAGTGCCAGCGCCGCGGCCTCGTCCAGCCCCAGCTCCGCACCCTCGCCGTACGCGTCGTCGAAGGCCGCGTCGCCCAGCGCCGCGCGCAACTCCCCCTGCTGCTCCGCCCAGTAGCCGCCGAAGATGCCCGGGGTGGCACGCATGCTCGCCCTGGTGGCCTGCGCTGCCCCGAACAGGCGGGCGGCCGTCAACCGCTCCCCGCCGATCGCGCAACGCACCGCTACCGCGTTCAAGGTGTCGCACGCCCGGCCGTGGTAGCCGTGGCCCATCCGGGAGCGCAGCGCCACCAGCAGATGCTCGTGTGCGGCGATCACGTCGCCGCGGGCCAGCGCGACCATGCCGAGCAGCATGTCCACCGAACGCCGGCCCCGCTCCACGGGTCGGGCCGCCTCCACCGGACGCACCGCGCCCAGCAGCTCCGCAGCCTCCTCCAGGGCGCCCCGCCGCCAGAGCAGCTCGGCCAGGCTGAAGACCGCGAACAGCGCCTCGCCGACCACGTCCTGCCCGTGCGCCCAGTCGATGACCTCCCGGCACACCCGCTCGGCCTCGACGAACTGCCCCATGTCGACAAGCGGCGCGGCCCTGCCGGCGAGCACTCGGGCCAGCAACCCGGCGTCGCCGGCCTGCCGGGCCGCTGCCTCCGCCCGCTGGGAGTAGCGCAGCTCCTCGGCGAACTCGCCGTCGGCGCTGGCATGCAGCGAATGCATGTGGTACGCCGCCGCCATCTCCGCCTCCGGGATCCGCTCCCCCGTCTCCGCGATCCGTCCGTACAGCCGGAACAGCCACAGCCGCCCTTCGCGGGCCAGGCCCCGCTCCAGCCACCACTGGTCCAGGCCGCCCGCCAGGCCGAGACCGGCACGGGCGCTGCCGCCGGTGGCGCACCAGCGCAGCGCGGCGCGCAGCTCCCCGGCCAGTGGATCGAGGGCATACAACGACAGCGTCACCGGTCGGCCGTCCTGGCCCAGGTGGGCCCGGTCCAAGGCGTGCGCCGACCAGGCCACGTGCCGGTCCCGAGCGGCCTGCTCCTCGCCCGCCTCGGCCAACCGCCGCGCCGCGTACGCGCGGATAGGGTCGAGCATCCGGTAGGTGCTGCCGGCGGCACGCGGCTCGGCCAACACCATCGACTTGTCCACCAGGACCGAGAGCGGGTCCAGCGGATCGTCACCCAGCAGCCACTCCACCGTCGCCAGGTCCACCGGGCCGGCGAAGACCGCCAGCCACCGCAGCAGGCGGGCGGCCCGGGGCCCCAGCGTCCGGTAGGACCAGGTGACGGTGGCCTGCATGGTCAGATGCCGTTCGGTGGCCGAGCGCTGCACCGCCCGGCTCGCCGGGGTGGGCGGTGACGCCCCGGCCGCCGCGGCGACCAGGTCCACGGTGTCCTGCTGGTTGCCGGACCAGCCCCGCTCCACCGGTGTCGGATCCGGGTCCTGCCGGCCGGCGTCCAGGGTGCCGAGGACATCGTCCAGCCGCTCGGCGAGCTGGCCGACGGAGAGCACCCGTAGCCGGGCGGCGGCCAACTCGATGGCGAGTGGCAGGCCGTCCAACCGCTGCACCACCCGGCGTAGGTCGGCGGACTCGGCCGGGTCCGGCTGCCGACCACCACGCGCGGCCGCCGTACGGTCCAGCAGCAGCGCCACCGCGTCGCTCTCCGCGCCGTCCGCGCGCCGGTCGACCGAGAGCGGCGGAATCCGCCACACCACCTCGCCGGGCAGGCTGAACGACTCACGGCTGGTGGCCAGCACCCGTACGCCGCTCCCACCGGACAGCAGACGCGCGATCACCTCGGCGCAGGCCGCCGGTTGGGTGTCGCAGGTGTCCAGTACGACAAGCATCCGCCGGCCTGCCGCGTACTCGACGAGGGTGTCCAGCATCGGCCGACCGGGCTCGGGACGCAGGCCGAGCACGGCGGCGATGGCGAACGCCACCAGCCCCGGGTCGGTCACCGAGGCGATGTCGACGAACCAGACCCCATCCGGGTACGCCTCGACAACTCCGCTGGCCAACTCCACAGCGAGCCGGGTCTTGCCCGCGCCGCCGGCGCCCAGCACGGTGACCAGGCGGTGTTGACGCACCAGCAGGCCCAGCTCGATGCGCTCGGCCTGCCGGCCGACGAACGAGGTCACCTGGGTGGGCAGGTTGTGCGCCACCGCGTCGGCGGTGCGGGGCCGGGGGAACTGCCGCTCCAGACCCGGGGCGACAAGTTGGAACAGTCGTTCCCGGTCGTCGAAGCCGCGTAGTCGATGCAGGCCCAGGTCGAGCAGGGTCGCACCCGGCGGCATCGGCTCGGCCCGACGTGCGGTGGACGCCGTGCAGAGCACCTGCCCGCCGTGCGCGGCGGCCGCCACCCGGGCAGCCCGGTGCACCTCGGGGCTGGCGTACTCGCCGTCGCGTGGCTCCGCATAGCCGGTGTGCAGGCCCATCCGCACCCGGGGCGCGGCCTCAGGGGTGGGCCAGTCGTGGCTGGACAGTGCCCGCTGGGCGGTCAGGCACGCGGTCATCGCCGCGGCCGCTTCCTCGAAGGCAAGGAAGAACGAGTCGCCCTCGGTCAGCAGCTCCGCGCCGCCCGTGCTGGCCAGCGTGCGGCGCAGCAGGCGTCGATGCTCAGCGAGCACCGGGCGGTAGTCAGGGCCGAGCAGCTGAGCCAGCCGGGTCGAGCCCTCAATATCGGTAAATACGAAGGTCACCCAACCGCTCGGGAGCTGGATCCGTGGCGACATGCGAGGAACCTCCGCCCGTGACGTCGGGTTCATGCTGCCTGAGTCCGAACGATCACACATCGTGAGAACGGCCGGGCAAGTGCCGCCTCAACGTGCCACTCGGGCCCGCTCCCGGCAAGGCCGGCCCACCAGGCGGCGGCGAACTGGCCCGATCAGCAGCCGCAGGCGCCGCCGCAGCAGCCACCAGCGGCGGGTGCCGGGGCGCCACCGGCACCGCCACTGCGACCGGTGACCGCGACAGCGGACAGAAGCTTGACCGTGTCGGCGTGTCCCTGAGGGCAGCTGGCCGGCTCACCGGCCGCCGCCATCGAACGGTTGACCTCGAAGGTGTCGCCGCAGGCGCGGCAACGGAACTCGTACCGGGGCATGCACCCAGGGTACGTGGATCTGACGGTTCGCGGAGCATGGGTGATACTCGACAGGTGGTGGACGGCGAGGACGACACGCGTGTGCAACCGTTACGACCGGCCGCGCCGTTGGACGGGCCGCTCGAAGGCTCCGGGGCCGCGCCCGACCTGGCGCGCAATGTGCCCCGCCCCCGCCGCCCCTGGCTGAGCGGGCGTTCCGCAGGCGCGCCGAGCACGCCGCCGGCCGCCCCGCCACCGGCCGCCACGCCGGCTCCGCCAGCGGCGAAGCCCACCGCAGCCGACGCCGCCGGGTCCGATCCGGACGCGCGCGCCACCGGCACGAAGATCCCTGCCGAATCTGTCCCGACCGCAGGCCCCGCAGCCGCTTCCCAGGCCGAGGCAGCCAAGGCCGAGGCAGCCAAGGCCGAGACCGCAAAGGCCGACAGCGCGAAAGCGGACGCCACGAAAGCCGACGGCGCGAAAGCCGAGACCGCGAAAGCCGGGGACGCGAAGGCGGAGGGCAGCGCCAGTGGCCCGGCCGCGCCGAAGGCGGCCGGCGCGTCGAGCGCCGACACGCCAACTGACGAAGCGAAGGCCGGTGCCGCGGGTCCGGCGAAGACCACTGTGGATGAGATCCCGGTCGTGCCGGCGTCCGACCCGGCCCGCCGGCGGCGGGTGCAGTTCGCCCATGCGGTACGTCTGCCGCCGCGCCGGGCAGCAGCCGCCGCGGCCCAGGCGACCCGCGCCTGGGCACGTCGGCCGAGTGGTCGGCTGACAGTGCCTGGCGTCTTCCTGCTGGCGTTGGTGGCCGCGACCGGGGCCGCGGGAGCGCTGCTGGTGCCGGCCGCGATCCGCTCGCCGCGCCCGGTCGCTGTCGACGCGTCGGCCGCGCCGAGCGGGGTCGCCGCGCCGGGGGTGCCGTCCGGTCTGCCGACCAGCCCGCTGCCCACCGGGCCGCTACCGACCCTTCCGCTGCCCAGCGGCGGGTTGCCCGGCAACGGGCTGCCGACGGGGTCGGTGATCGGTGGCCGACCGTCGGACGCCCTGGCCGGCTGGGCGCAGCAGGTCGGTGCCAAGGTCGGAGTCCCGGCGGTCGCCATGCAGGCGTACGGCTACGCCGAGCTGGTGCTCGCCCAGACCAACCGCAGCTGTGCGCTGAGCTGGACCACGCTGGCCGCGATCGGAAAGGTCGAATCGGATCACGGCTCGACCAACGGGGCGCGGTTGGGGCAGGACGGCAAGGCGGTGCCCAACATCTTCGGCCTGCCGCTGGACGGGAAGGAGGGTCGGATGCGGATCATCGACACCGACCGTGGGGCGCTCGACGGGAACGCCATCCTCGACCGCGCCATCGGCCCGATGCAGTTCATCCCGAGCACCTGGCAGGAGATCGGCGCGGACGCGGACAACGACGGCCGCAAGGACCCGCACGACCTGGACGACGCCGCCCTGGCAGCGGGCAATTACCTCTGCAAGGGTGGTCGAAACCTGAGCATTGCGGGCGACTGGTGGAACGCGATCCTCTCCTACAACGATGTACGGCGGTACGCCCAGGACGTCTACGACACCGCGAACCGGTACGGACGGGCCAGTCGGTCATGAAGTGATCGTCTCGATACCTTGGAGAACTGGACACTTCCCCCGGGCCTCTGTTAGCGGCAAGCTAGACGGGTGATGGTGCGCGAGTGGGACCCCAGGACCGCGTCGTCCGCCGAGATCGCGTCGCTGTTGGCCACGCTGAACGCGGTCCTGGCGGCCGATCTGCCGCAGGACCCGCCCTGGCGGGAGACTTCGTTGCGGGAATACCTCGCCGAGGTGATGCCCGGCGAGCGGCGGATCTCCTGGATCGCCCAGGCCGAGCCGACCGCCCCGGGTGCCACGGGCGCGGTGCTCGGCCAGGTGCACGTACTCCTTCTGGGTGACATCGGTGTGCTCGAGGTGCTTGTGCACCCGTCCGCGCGGCGCACCGGGCTCGGCCGTGACCTGGTGCTCCGTGCCGCGCGCCGGGTCTACCAGGAGGGCTTCCAGTCGATCGGGGTCGAGGTCGTCGGCGACACGCCCGCCATCGGGTTCTACGAGTCGCTCGGTTTCAACCGGGAGTACGTGGAGACGCGCAGCGTGCTCGACCTGACCGCTGTGGACTGGGCCGAGCTGGCCGAGATGGCCACCGGCATCGGTTCGGGCTACCAGCTGGAGTTCTTCCCCGGCGGGCCGCCGGACGACCTGATCGAGGCGTACGCGCGGGCCAAGGCCGAGGTGCGCGACGTCGACGACGGTGAGCTGCGCCCCAGCTCCTACGACCCGGAGCGGCTGCGGGACAGCCTCGACACGCTGCACCGGCGGGGCATGAAACCGTACATCGTGCTCGCCCGGCACGAGCAGAGCGGCGAGGTGGCCGGTCTGACCGAGGTGGTGGTGCCGGCGCAGCACCCGACCCGCGCCGACCAGTACGACACGATTGTCGCGCAGGATCACCGGGGCTACGGCATCGATCGGGCGATCAAGGCCCGGATGCTGCTGGAGTTGCGTTCCGCCGAGCCGGAGCTGATCGAGGTGCAGACCTGGAACGCGCAGGCCAACGAGGCGATGTTGAAGGTCAACGCGGAGCTGGGCTACCGCCCCGACCGGGACTGGTGCGAATACAGCGTCGATGTCGCTGAGCTGGTGCACCGCCTCGATCCGCCGCGCTGAGGAATTCACGAAACTGTCCATTAGGGGATGGACGGTGGACAGTCGCGCACCTTAACGTGCGTTGACCCCCATCCACCCATCGTGGAGGCCCTATGCGCCCGCGCCGCTCAATCGCCGCGCTCGCGACCGCCACCGCCGCCGTGACAGTCACGGCGCTCGGCGTCGCACCCACCGCGGCCAGCGCCGCGCCCACCGACCTGTTCATCTCGGAGTACGTCGAGGGTTCGTCGAACAACAAGGCGATCGAGCTGTTCAACGGCACTGGCACCGCCGTCGACCTGGCGGCCGGTGGCTACCAGTTGCAGCTCTACTTCAACGGCGCCACCACTGCCACCACTATCGCCCTGACCGGCAGCGTGGCGGCCGGCGACGCGTTCGTGTTCGCCAGCGCATCGGCCGGGGCCGCCATCCTCGCCCAGGCCGACCAGACGACCGGGGCGAGCCTCTTCAACGGTGACGACGCGATAGTGCTGCGCCGGGGCACCACGGTGCTCGACTCGATTGGCCAGGTGGGCGTCGACCCGGGCACCGAGTGGGGTGCCGGCGTGACCAGCACCGCGGACAACACGATGCGCCGGCTGCCGAGCGTGGCCGCCGGTGACACCGACCCGTCGGACGCGTTCGACCCCGCCGCACAGTGGGCCGGTTTCCCCGTCGACACGTTCGACGGGCTGGGCGCGCACTCGGTGGACGGAGGTGGCCCGGTCGACGTGCCGGCCACGCTGACCTGTGGTGGGGCGCTGGTCACCGCCGCCGGCACGGCCGCGAGCCGGGAGGTGACCGCCGCCGACCCCGACGACACGATCGTCGACCTGGCGGTGACCGCGATCAGCCCGACCCCGACCTCCGGCTCGATCACCCGTACCGCGTTCAGCCCCGCCGACGGGGTGGGCGGCACCGCCCGCGCCACGGTCGGCGTGAGCGCCGACCTCGCCGCCGGGGCGTACACCGTCACCCTCACCGCTACCGACGCCGGCGGTGGCACCGCGAGCTGCGCGTTGGTCGTGCAGGTGACCCGGGAGCTGACCGTCGGTGAGGTGCAGGGTCCGACCACCGACGCCGAGTCCGGTCCGGGCGACAGGTCACCGCTCGCACCGGCGAGCGGCAACGGCACGAGCAGCACGATGTACGACGTACGCGGCGTGATCACCCAGTTGACGGTGGCCCGTACCTCGGCGGGGGCGGAGCAGCACGGCTTCTTCCTGCAGAGCCGCGTTGGTGACACCGACGGCGACCCGACCAGCTCCGACGGCATCTTCGTGTTCATGGGCACGTTCACCTCGCTGATCGGCGGTTACGTGCCGACTGTCGGCGACGAGGTGGTGCTGCGGGCCCGGGTGTCGGAGTACTACAACTTCACCCAACTCTCCGGCGCGTCGCTGGTCCGTCGGATCGGCGGTGGGCTGGTCGTGGACGCCGCGGTCGCGGTCACCGACGCGCTGCCGCCGGCCGTACTGACGGACGCGCAGCGCTTCTGGGAGCGGCACGAGGGCTCCCGGATGCGCGTGCGTGCGGGCAGCGGCGCGGTGAGCGGCCGGGACGTCTTCTCCTCCACCGCCGACGCGGAGCTGTGGATGGTCGACCGCGACGACCCGCTGCTGGATCGCGCCGACCCGTACTCTCGGCGGGTCTTCCGTGATTCGCACCCACTGGACAACGACCCGACCCGCCGCTTCGACGACGGCAACGGCCAGCGGACGCTGCTCGGCAGCATGGGCGTGAAGGCCACCGCCGGGGACAGCGCCGCGCTGCTCCCGCCGGCGCACACCTTCGACACGCTGCGGGCGGACGCGGTGGGCGGGGTCTACTACTCGTTCGAGAAGTACGGCGTCCAGGTCGAGCGGGCGGAGTTCGCCGCCGGGGCCGACCCGTCGAAGAACAACCCGCCCAAGCCGGCCGACCGGTCGCAGGAGGTGGCAGTGGCCACCTACAACGTGGAGAACCTGTACGACTACCGCGACGACCCGTTCGACGGTTGCGACTTCGCCGGTAACGCCGGCTGCGTAGGCGTCGCCCCGCCGTTCGACTACGTCCCGGGCAGCGAGGCGGAATACCGCGAGCAACTTGCCGCGCTGGCCGACCAGATCGTCAAGGACCTGCACGCACCGGACCTGATCCTGGTGCAGGAGGCCGAGGACCAGGACATCTGCACGGTCTCCGGGGCGGCCCTGAGCTGCGGCGACACCAACAACGCCGATGGCGCTCCGGACAGCATCCAGGAGTTGGCGCTCACGGTCGCGGCGGCCGGCGGGCCCGCGTACGCCGCTGCCTATGACCGGACCGGTGCGGACGCCCGCGGTATCACCGCAGCGTTCCTGTACCGCACGGACCGGGTGTCGCTGGCGGCCGCGACGGCGGCGGACCCCCTGCTGGGGTCGGCGCCGACCGTTCAGTATCGGGCTGCGGGGTTGCCGGCCAACGCGGACGTGCAGAATCCGAAGGCCCTCAACGCGGTGTTGCCGGCGGATGTGGACACCTCGACCGGTCGGGACGGGAGCAACGTCTTCACCCGCGCTCCGCAGTTGGGCAAGTTCAGCGTGGCCGCGGCGCCCGGCTCGACCGAGCGGTTCACCCTGTACGCCCTCAGCAACCACTACTCCTCCGGTCCGGACAGCCGGGTCGGGCAGCGGCGGGAGCAGGCGCGTTACGGTGCGGCGATCGTCACCGCGATCGAGGCGGCCGATCAGACCGCCCGAGTGGTCTACGGCGGGGACCTGAACGTGTTCCCCCGCCCGGACGATCCGTTGCCCTTTGGGCACCAGGAACTCAGCGCGACCGGTGACCAGCCCACGCCGTCGGACCAGCTCGCCCCGCTCTACGAGGCGGGCCTGCACAACCTGTGGGACAACCTCGTCGCGGACGTGCCGGCCTCGGCCTACTCGTACAGCTTCGAGGGGCAGGCGCAGACACTCGACCACCTGTTCGTCAACGACGCGTTCTACGGCGACCTGGTGCAGGTGCGGGCGGCGCACATCAACGCCGACTGGCCGGCGGAGTTCGCCGGTGACGGGTCGCGGGGTTCCAGTGACCACGACCCGCAGGTGGCCCGGTTCCGGTCCCGGGCGTCGTTGACAGTGGCCGACACGGCGGTGGCCGAGGGCAACCAGGGCACCAGGCAGCTCACCTTCACCGCCACCGTCTCTCGGCCGCTGTCCCAGTCGGTGCTGCTCTGCGCCGCCACCGTCGGCCTCACGGCCCAGGCGGGCTCGGACTTCGACCCGTACGCCGGCTGCAAGGTGTTGGCCGCCGGGCAGACGTCGGTGACGTTCCCGGTGTCGGTTCGAGGTGACCGCAGGCGGGAGGCGGACGAGAAGTTGACGCTGCTGGTGGCCGGCGTACCCGGCCTGCGGCTGGCTGACCCACTCGCGACCGGAACGATCACCAACGACGACTGATTCTGGAGTGGTCGCCGACGGCCCGCCGCACCCGCCCGGGGCGGCGGGCCGTCGTCCGTCCCGCGGTCAGTCGTACCGCCAGCGCTGTGGCGGGGGTGGAACGCCGCGGTGCTTGGCTACCCGCACCTCCCATTGGCTACGCCGACGCATCGCGTCACGGACCTCCCGGTTGCGGTAGAACGTCTCGGGCGGGCGGGCCAGCCCGTAGATGTCCGCCCACCACTCCCCCGGCTTCGGGTCGAGAATGGTGTCCAGGTGCGTGGGGTAGCGGCGCCCCGCACCGTCACGCGTGTCTTCCCAGTCCCGCATCGGCTTGAGCATCCGGCCGAGGTCGTCGACGACGGCCAGCCGACACCCGACGACCTCGATGATCCGGCAGAGCAGCTCGATACTCGGAACAGTCCGACCGCCCTCGATCCGGCCGATGGTGGCGTGGTGCACCCCTGCCCGTCGGGCCAGCTCACGTTGGCTGAGGTCCGCGTGGCGACGGACCGCCCGGACGATGCCAACGACCGGCCATAGGGTGTCGGAGGGATCGCTCGGTAGGTCGTCCATGCCTTCACCGTCCCGGCTCGCCCCGTTTTTCGCAGTCCCGTTCGGCTGGCCTGTGGACAACGGAAGGACCTGTGGACAACGGGACATCCGTCATCGTGGTGAGGGTGGCTTCCGCTGAGGCGGCGAAGTCGTGGGCTTTGAGCAGCACGTCGTACGGGCGACGGAGCGGGGACGCAGTCCCTGACCTATCCCCTTTGCTCTGCACCCTGATACGCGCCACCCCGACGGGCCCTCTCATGCGCCACCCCCGACACGCTCCATCCCTGCTGGAACGCGCCATCCTGGTCAGCGCCGGCCTGAGACCGTGGCCGGCGCATCCGCGGGTGCAGAGCAAAGGCAGCCGTGGAGACATCAGAGCCAGGGATCCGCACAGTCAGGAGCCGTGATCCGCCGCGGTCAGGAGCCGTGATCCGCCGCGGTCAGGAGCCGGGATCCGGCCGACAAGACCTGGACCCCGCGCGAGCCGGGCCCCAGCGATCACGGCCGCGTCAAGGTCCACCGGGCGCGCCACGATCGGCGCACGGCGGGAGAGGATGGCTGCGGACGGAGCGCTCAGTAGCGCTGGCGGAGCAGGCCGGCGGCCTCGACGGCCCAGTAGGTGAGGATGACCTGCGCGCCGGCCCGCTTGATCGAGGTGAGCGTCTCCAGCATCACCCGCTCCCGGTCGATCCAGCCGTTCGCGGCGGCCGCCTCGACCATCGCGTACTCGCCGGAGACCTGGTAGGCGGCGACCGGGACGTCCACCGCGGCCCGCACCGCCGACACCACGTCGAGGTAGGGCAGCGCCGGCTTGACCATCACCAGGTCGGCGCCCTCGGCCACGTCCAACGCGACCTCGCGCAGCGACTCACGCAGATTGGCCGGGTCCTGCTGGTAGGTGCGCCGGTCGCCCTCCAGCGCCGACTCCACCGCCTCCCGGAACGGACCGTAGAAGGCGGAGGCGTACTTCACCGCGTAGGCCAGCACGGAGACGTCCTGGTAGCCGGCGGCGTCGAGGGCCCGGCGTACCACGCCGACCTGGCCGTCCATCATCCCGGACGGCCCGACCATGCCGACCCCGGCGGCGGCCTGGGCCACCGCCATCTCGGCGTACGCGGCCAGGGTCGAGTCGTTGTCGACCTCGCCGTCGGGGGTGAGCAGCCCACAGTGCCCGTGCGAGGTGAACTCGTCGAGGCACAGGTCGCTCATCACCACCGTGGCGTCGCCCACCTCGGCCACCACATCGCGGATGGCGACGTTGAGGATGCCGTTGGGGTCGATGCCGCCGGAGCCGGTCGGGTCCCGCTGCTCCGGCACGCCGAACAGCATGATCCCGCCGACACCGGCCTGGACCGCCTCGACGGCCGCCTTGCGCAGCGAGTCCCGGGAGTGCTGGAGCACCCCCGGGAGCGACCCGATGGCGCGGGGCTCGGTCAGCCCCTCCTTGACGAACATCGGCACGACCAGCTCGGCCGGGTCGACCCGGGTCTCGGACACCAGCCGGCGGACCGCCGGGTTGCGGCGCAGCCGGCGGGGCCGGATCTCTGGGTACGACATGGCAGGCCCTCCTCGAACGACTACCGGAAGCGCAAGGCGGTCGGGCCCTGCACCTTCGAGCCACGGCGCTGCTTGGCCGGCATGGCGGCCAGCTTCTCCCGCAGCTCGACGGCGTAGGCGGCGAGCGCCTCCACCAGGTCGGGCACCGAGGCGTGCGGCGGCTGGACGTCGACGCGCAGGCCGAACTCCGTAGCGGTCTCCGCCGTCTTGGGCCCAATGACGGCAACAACGGTCCGGGCGTGCGGCTTCCCGGCGATGCCGACCAGGTTGCGCACCGTGGACGACGAGGTGAAGAGCACCGCGTCGAACCCGCCCGACTTGATCGCGTCGCGAATCTCGGCGGGCGGCGGAGCGGCCCGCACCGTCCGGTACGCGGTCACGTCGTCGACCTCCCAGCCGCGCTCGGTGAGCCCGGCGGCAAGCGTCTCGGTGGCGATGTCGGCGCGCGGCAGCAGTACCCGGCCCACCGGGTCGAGGATCTCGTCGTGCGGCGAGAACTCGGCCAGCAGGCCCTCCGAGGACTGCTCCCCGGCGGGGATCAGCTCCGGCTGGATGCCGAACGCGCGGACAGCGTCCGCTGTCGCCTCACCGATGCAGGCGATCTTGACGCCGCCGAAGTGCCGGGCGTCGAGGCCGTGCTCGGCGAACTTCTCCCACACCGCGCGGACAGCGTTGACCGACGTGAAGATCACCCAGGCGTACCGGCCGTCGACCAGGCCCTTGACCGCCCGCTCCATCTGCGCCGGGGTGCGCGGCGGCTCGACCGCGATGGTCGGCACCTCGCACGGGATCGCCCCGTACGCGCGCAGCCGGGCGCTCATCGCGCCGGCCTGCTCCTTGGTCCGGGGTACGAGCACCTTCCAGCCGTACAGCGGGCGGTTCTCCCACCAGCTCAGCTTGTCGCGCTGCCCCACGCCGACACCGACGGTGAGCACCACCCGGCCGGTGAAACCGAGCGCGGCGGCCACGAAGCTGTCCACCGTCGACGTGGTCGTGTACTGGGTCTCGCCGGTGCCGTCGCCGGTCACTCCGACGCCGGTGGTGCCGTCGACTCCGGCGGCGAGCAGGCCGTCCCGGACGGCGGCGAGGTCACCGGCGTCCACTGCGAGCGCCAGCGAACCCCGGCCGACGGCAGTGGCCAGCGCCTCGAAGTCCAGCGCGCTGACGTCCTCGACGTCGGCGGCCGTACGCACACCCGGCAGCGGGACGCCGGCGTAGGTGGCCACACCCTCGGCCTGGCCGACGCCGGGCACCACCTCGAAGTGGGCGGCGGTGCGGGCCACCGCCTGCACCTCCTTGACCACCGAGTCGTGGCCGAACGGGTCACCGGCGACCAGGTGCACCGCGTTGAGCCCGGAGCGGGCCGCGGAGATCAGCACCTTCGCCACGTCCCCCGGCGCGCCCTCGGCCGGGGTGAACTCGGCATCGTCCCTGGCCTCGGCGCGAACGACGGTGAGCAACGACTCCGGGACTCCCCGGTCGTAGATCACCTGGTCGGCGTCGACCAGGGCGTCGTGGGCCCGACGGGTCAGCAGGCCCGGGTCACCGGGGCCAGCCCCGACGAACGCGATACGGCCGACGGGCTTACGGGTGCGGGTCATTCTGTGCTCCCAAATTGCTGGGTCCCCGGGCCGGTGTGTCCTTCGTGGCCGAGGATCGAGTCGGCGCCGAGGTCGAGGAGTTCGGCGGCGAGTGCCTTACCGATCTCCGCCGCGTCGGCGGGCGTTCCGGTGCGGGACAGCCGGAGGTCACGAGTGCCGTCCGGGCTGATCACCGCCCCGCGCAGGTAGATCTCATCGCCGGTCTCGCCTTCGGCGAGCTCGGCATAGGCGGCGACGGGTGCGCTGCACCCGGCCTCCAGGGTTGCCAGAAACGCACGTTCCGCGGTGACCGCGGCACGTGACGGTGCGTGGTCGAGCACGGCGAGCAGCTCGACCAGGTCCTGGTCGTCGACCCGGCACTCCACTGCCAACGCACCCTGAGCGGGAGCGGGCAGCATGAGCATCGGGTCCAGCGATTCGGTGATCACGTCGAGCCGGCCGAGTCGGGCCAGACCGGCCCGGGCCAGGACGACGGCGTCGAGGTCGGCCTCGGTGCCGAGCACCCGGCCCAGGCGGGTGTCGACGTTGCCGCGGATCGGGGTGACCTCCAGTTGCAGGCCGAGGGCGTGCAACTGGGCGATCCGACGCAGCGCGCCGGTGCCCACGGTGGCCCCGGGCGGCAACTCGGCGAGCGTCCGGCCGTCGCGGGCCACCAACGCGTCGCGCGGGTCCTGCCGGGCCGGCACCGCCGCGATGTGCAGTCCACCGGCGGCGGCCGTGGGCAGATCCTTGTACGAGTGCACAGCGAAGTCGATCGTCCCGGCGGTCAGCGCATCGCGCAGGGCGGAGACGAACACCCCGACGCCCAGCCGGTGCACCGGAGCGTTGGAGCGGTCGCCCGCGGTGACCACCTCGACCAGCTCGACGGGGCGACCGGTGGCTGCGGTCACCGCCTCGGCGACCTGGCCGGACTGGGCCATCGCCAGGGCGCTGCCCCGGGTGCCAAGGCGCAGGGGGGCGGTCATCGCGCACCTCCGGTGGGTGGGGTGGGCTCGGCGGCGTCGGCTCCGGACACCGCGTCGGTGCCGGGGAACGCCATGCCGAGGTCGGGGGTCAGCACGTCCGGGACGGTGTCCACCGGCGAGGTCTGCGGCACCTCGAGGTCGAACAGCTCGCGCAGCAGTGCCGCGTACTGGTCGCCGCCGGGCTCCGCGGCCAACTGGCGGACCTTGACGGTGGGCTGGTGCAGCAGCCGCTGCACGACCCGGTGCACGGTGCGGGCCACCTCGGCCCGCAGGTCGTCGCCGAGGTCGGGGCGGCGCTGGGCCAGTCGGCGCAGCTCGGCGGTGACCACGTCGTCGGCCCGGCCGCGCAGCGCGGCCACTGTCGGTGCCACGTCGGCACCGCGCAGCCAGGTGAGGAAGCCCTCCACCTCGCCGAGGACGATGCGTTCGACGGCTGCGGCGTCGGCGGCCGCCGGACCGTCGGCGAGCAGCGCCGCCATCCGGTCGATGTCGATCACCTCGACGCCGGGCAGCTCGGCGACGCCCTCCTCGACGTCGCGCGGAACGGCCAGGTCGAGCAGGACCAGTGGGCCCCGGGACATGTCACGTTCGGCCAGCGCCGCGGTGACCACCGACCGGGTGAGGACCGGTTCGGTGGACGCGGTGGCGGCCACTACGATGTCCACTGTGGAGAGGGTGTCGGCCAGCTCGGTCATCGGCGCGGCAGTCGCCCCGTACGACTCGGCGAGCCGGACGGCCCGGTCGGCGCCCCGGTTGCTGACGGTGAGCGGCCCGGCGCCCAGCCGGGACAGCGTGGCCACTCCGAGCGAACCCATCGCACCGGCGCCGACCACCAGGGCCGGGTGGCCGACGAGGTCGCCGTCGAGGTGCCCGGCGGCCAGTTCCAGGGCGGCGGTGACGACGCTCTGGCCGGCCCGGTCGATGCCGGTCTCGGCGTGGGCGCGCTTACCAACCCGCAGCGCCTGCTGCATCAGCTCGTGCAGCAGCCGGCCGGCCGAGTCGGCGCCGGTGGCCCAGTGGTACGCGTCACGCAGCTGGCCGAGGATCTGCGCCTCGCCCACCACCATCGAGTCCAGACCGGTGGCGACCCGGAAGACGTGGTCCACGGCCGCGGTGTCGTAGTGCACGTACAGGTGGCTGGCGAGCGTTGTCGGCGAGCTGCCGGCCTGCTCGGCCAGCACGGCGCAGACGTCGCCGAGCCCACCGTGGAAACCGGACACGGCGGCGTAGACCTCCACCCGGTTGCAGGTGGAGACGATCACCGCCTCGGCCACGTACGGCTGGGCGACCAGGCGGTCCAGTGTGCGGGTGAGGTCGGCGGGGGGCACGGCCAGCTGCTCCAGCGTGGCGACCGGGGCGGTCCGGTAGGACGCGCCGACGACGAGCAGTTTCACGTGCCTATCGCCTCCTGGGTGTCGGTGGCCGCGAACCCGCCCGGCAGGGCGGTGAAAGCGGTCCCGCCGGTGGCGGGCAGCGCGGTCAGCGACGCCTTGCGGTGCTCGTGGAAGGACAGAATCTGCAGCTCGATGGCGAGGTCGACCTTGCGCACGTCGACCCCCTCCGGAACCGAGAGTACGCACGGCGCGAAGTTGAGGATGCTCGTCACGCCGACGGCGACCAGTTGGTCGGCGACCTGCTGGGCGGCGGCGGCCGGGGTGGCGATCACGCCGATCGCGAGGGATTCCTCCGCGGCGACCGTCGGCAGGTCGTCAACATGCCTGACCACCAGGCCGTTGATCTCCTCACCGACCCGGGAGGGATCGGCGTCGAGCAGTGCGGCGATCCGGAAGCCACGGCTGGCGAAGCCGTCGTAGCCGGCCAGAGCGTGACCGAGATTACCCACGCCGACCAGGGCGACCGCCCGGCGCTGGGTGAGCCCGAGCACATACTCGATCTGCTCGATCAGCAGCGCGACGTCGTAGCCGACGCCCCGGGTGCCGTACGAGCCGAGGTGGGAGAGGTCCTTGCGGAGCTTGGCGGAGTTGACCCCGGCGGCGGCGGAGAGACCTTCGCTGGAGACCGTCTCGTGCCCGGCGTCGGCGAGGTTGTGCAGCGCGCGCAGGTACTCCGGGAGCCGAGCGACTGTCGCCTCGGGCAGATCCGGGAGCGTCGGTACGGCACCGGCGCGGCCGGGCGCGCCTGGGTGACGGTGCTGACTCATGAGACTCCGTGCGGTGCGATCCTCGGCCAACTCCGCTGGTCGGCCGTTTGTGGACTCCCGCTGGCGACCGAGGTTGCCGGCTGTGCTAGCAGGGCGCGTCGGAGTCACAGCGTAGGCGCTTGTGAAGACGTGCACAAATCGCGATCTTGTCGCTGCGTGGCGCGACGTCACCAGCCCCTCCATTCCGCAAGATCGATTGAACGGCCTGGTCCGCTCACCGCCCGGGCGATTATTGCTCAATCCCGACTTCTCTGACCAATCCCGCGCCGGCCCTGTCCAGGGGTCGTCCCGGCGGTGGTAGGGGCAGCACTACGGAGGAGAGGCGGGGTTTCGGGATGGGGACACCGAGCCCAGATGCCTAGCCTTTGAGCATGACCGCCGTTGCCGCCACCAGCGACCGACCGACGCTGGCACCGAGCATCCCCCGCCAGCTCTTCGTCGACTCCGGGTACGTGCTGCTCGGCCTGCCCCTGGCGCTGGCCAGCTTCGTCGTCCTCATCGTCGGCCTCGCGGTCGGCATCGGCCTGGTGGTCACGGTGATCGGCCTGCCGATCCTCAGCGGCACCCTGTACACCGCCCGTGGGCTGGCCGACGTCGAGCGGCTGCGGCTGCCCGCGGTGCTCCACCAGCCCCGGATCCGGCCGCACTACCGGCTTCCCGAGGCCGGCGCGAACGCCTGGCGGCGGATCTTCGTGCCGATGCGGGACGCCCAGTCCTGGCTCGACCTGGCGCACGGCATCCTGCGGCTGATCGCGGCGGCGAGCACCTTCGTGGTGACGCTGTCCTGGTGGGCAGCGGCGATCGCCGGCTCGCTCTACTGGGCGTACGACTGGGCCCTGCCCAGGGCCGACGGCGAGGGTGACCAGGACCTGGCGCAGCTGCTCGGCCTGGGCGACTCGACCACCGCCCGGATCGGCCTGTACAGCGCGCTCGGGGTGTTCTTCCTGATCACCCTGCCGATCGTGGTGCGGGGCTGCGCGCTGCTCCAGGCCAGCTTCGCCAAGGCGATGCTGACCGGGGTGGCCGAGATGCGCGACCGGATCACAGTGCTGGAGGAGCAGAAGCGGGCGGCCGTGTCCGCCGAGGCCTCCGCGCTGCGCCGGTTGGAACGTGACATCCACGACGGCCCCCAGCAGCGCCTGGTCCGACTGGCGATGGACCTCAGCCGGGCCCGGATGCAGCTCGCCTCGGACCCGGAGGCTGCCGGCCGCACCATCGACGAGGCGGTCACCCAGACCCGGGACACGCTGGCCGAGCTGCGGGCGCTGTCCCGGGGCATCGCGCCGCCGATCCTTGTCGACCGGGGCCTGCCCAGCGCTCTGGCCGCTATCGCCGGCCGCGGGCTGATCCCGATCGAGCTCCAGGTGGACCCGCAGCTCGGCACCCCGGCCGGGCGGCTCGACCCGGCGGTGGAGAACACCGCGTACTTCGTGGTGTCCGAGGCGCTGACAAACGTCGCCAAGCACAGCCGGGCCACCGAGGCCACCGTCGCCGTGGCCCGGCAGGGCACCCACCTGCAGGTGCGGGTCGGCGACGACGGGCAGGGCGGTGCGCACCTGGCGAAGGGGCACGGACTCGCCGGCATCGCCGACCGAGTCCGGGCCGCCGGTGGCGAACTGGTGGTGGTCAGCCCGACCGGCGGACCCACCGAGATCCGCGCCGAGCTGCCGCTGTGACCGGTCCGGCACCGCGCCGAGCCCGTACGACGGGCCGGACGTGGTAGACAACACAGCCATGCGCATCGTGATCGCCGACGACGCCGTCCTGCTCCGGGAGGGGCTGGTCCGGCTGCTGACCGAAAGTGGGCACCAGGTGGTGGCCGCCGTCGGGGACGGTGACGCCCTGGTCGAGGCGGTGGTCGAGCACCGGCCCGACGTGTCGATCGTCGACGTCCGGATGCCCCCGTCGCACACCGACGAGGGGCTGCGGGCCGCTGTGGAGGCACGCCGGCTGGTGCCGCGTACGCCGATCCTGGTGCTCTCCCAGTACGTCGAGGTGTCGTACGCCGATGATCTGCTCGCCACCACCGGCGGCGCCGGCGGCGGGATCGGCTACCTGCTCAAGGACCGGGTGGCAGCGATCGACGAGTTCCTGGACGCGCTGCGGCGGGTGGCGGGCGGCGGCACCGTGCTCGACCCGGAGGTGGTCGGTCAGCTCTTCGCCCGGCGTCGCCGCGACGACCCGCTGCGCGAGCTGACCCCCCGCGAGCGCGAGGTGCTCGCCCTGATGGCCGAGGGGCGTTCGAACACCGCCATCGCGCGCGCCCTGGTGGTCAGCGACGGCGCGGTGGAGAAGCACGTGCGCAACATCTTCACCAAGCTCACCCTGCCGCCGGACACCGAACAGCACCGGCGGGTGCTGGCCGTCCTCACCTACCTGCGGAACTGACCTCACGGGCCAGGGCCACCGCGTCGGTGAGGGTGTCGGCCACCGGGTGACCGGAGGCGCGCAGCCGGGCCGGGTCGGTGAACCCGCCGGTGTAGAGCACGGCACTGCCACCCACCGCGAGCGCCGCGTCCGCGTCGTCGATGGAGTCGCCGATCAGCACCACCGAAGCGCCGTCCACGCCCAGTTCGGCCAGGTGCAGCTGGAGCGACTCGGCCTTGTGGCCGCCGCCGACAGCGGCCCGGAGGCCGTCGACGCGGGTGAAGTGACCGGTCAACCCGTACGTGTGCACTGTCGGGACCAGCTCCTCGTGGAACCACATGGACAGCAGGCTCTGGCTGCCCGGCCAGGCCGCCATCGCGGCGCGCGCGTCGGCGGCCAGCTCGCAGGTCGTCAGCCCGGTGCGGTAGGCGTCGTGGAAGATCTTGTCCAGTCGGCCGAACTCGTCGTCGTCCACCGCCTGCCCGAGCACCTCGGCGTAGTACTCGGCGATCGGCCTGCGGAACCGCACCCGGTGCTCGTCCGAGGTGACCGTCGGCCCACCCAGGCTCGCGAACACGACGTTGGTGGCGGACACCACGAGGCTGAGGTCGTTGAGCAGGGTGCCGTTCCAGTCCCAGACGAGGTGCGGGTGCGCAGAGGTCATCAGAGCACCATAGGCACCAGTCAGAGCTGCGGCGTGGTCAGGTCCCGCAGCAGCCGGTCCTCCTCGACCCGCCAGTAGCCGTGCTCCTTGCCGTCGAGCATCACCACCGGCAGCCGGTCCCCGTACTCCCGCTCCAGCCCCTCGTCGCCGGTGACGTCCCACTCGACCCACTTGTCGCCGGTGACCGCTACCACCCGGTCGAGCGCCGCCTTGGCGTCGTCACACAGGTGGCAGCCGGGTCGGGTGATCAGGGCGAGTCGGGCGTCACTGGCCATCGGTTACCTCCGTGCTGTCGGTCGGCGTCGCCGACCGGAGTTGGGTCTTGCGTACCTTGCCGATCGCCGAGTGCGGCAGGGCGTCGACGAACTCGACAGCGGTCGGGCACTTGAACCGGGCCAGGTTCCGTGCGCAGTGGGCGAGCAACTCCTCGCTGGTCACCGGTCGGCCCTGCACCGGCACCACGTACGCCCGCACAGTCTCGCCGGTCCGCGGGTGCGGCACACCCAGTACCGCCGACTCGACCACGCCGGGGTGCCCGGCGAGCACCAGCTCGACCTCGTGCGGATAGACGTTGAACCCGTTGACCAGGATCAGCTCGCCGAGCCGGTCGACCAGGAAGAGGTCGCCGTCCTCGTCGGCGTACGCGATGTCACCGGTGGCCCACCAACCCTCGGCGTCCGGGCCGCCCCGACCGTCGGGCCAGTAGCCGGTGAAGAGGTTGCGGCCGGACACCACGATCTGCCCCGGGTCGGTGCCCGGCGCCACGTCGGAGATGTCCAGCTCGTCGGGGTCGTCGTCGGGGACGGCCAGCCCGTCGCGCCACAGGTCCGCCCCGTCGGCGCCGACCAGGCGTAGCCGCACCCCGGGCAGCGGCCGGCCGATCGAACCCGGCTTGGCCCCGCCGCCGACAAGGGTGGAGGTGAGCACCGGCGCGGTCTCGGTGAGGCCGTACCCGATGTGCACCTGATGCCCGGTGGCCTCGGTGAAGCGCGCCGCGACAGCGGGTTCGAGCGGTGCCGCGCCGCAGACCGCCACCCGCACCGACGCGGTCGCCGCGCGGGCCGTGGTCGCGCCGGCCCAGGTCAGGAACATCGACGGTACGCCGACCAGCACGCTGACCCGGTGCCGTGCGACCTCGTCCAGCCCTGCCGTCGGGCCCGGCTCGTCGAGCAGCACACCGGTAGCGCCGTGGTGCACCACCGCGCCGAGCCCCGAGTTGAGCCCGTACGCGTGGAACAGCGGCAACGCCAGGAGAACAGTGTCGTTCGGCCCGACCACCGGCGGCTCGATCGCCGCGACCTGTTCGTGGTTGGCGAGCAGCGCCTGGTGCGAGAGCATCGCGCCCTTGGGTCGCCCTTCGGTGCCGGAGGTGTAGAGCAGTACAGCCAGGTCGACGCCGCCGCGTTGGGGGCGGGGTGCCGGTCCGGGCGCCTCGGCGGTCGGTGGCGTGCCGTGCACCGAGGCGAGCGCGGGCAGCTCGGCTGCCACGTCGGCGACCAGACCTCGGACGTGGTCGGTGGCGATGAGCACCGACGCGCCGGAGTCGGCAAGCACGTGTCGTAGCTCCGGGGCGGTGAGGCCGGGGTTGACCGGCACCGTGACCAGCCCGGCGCGGAGGGCGCCGAGCCAGGCGATCACGAAGTCCGGTGTGTTGGGCAGCGCGATGGCGACGCGTGGCGGCGTACCGCCGGGGTCGGCGGGTGGCGCGGCGGCGGACAGGCCCCGGGCGGCGGCGTCCACCGCGGCGTCCAGTTCGGACCAGCTCACTGTGTGCTCGCGCCAGTGCAGCGCGGGCCGGTCGGCGCTGTCGAGAGCCGCCCGGCGGACCCGGTCGGCGAGGTTCGGCGCGGGGCTTTCCGAGGCGTCCTGCACGGTGATCGAGTCTGGCACAGCGGACGGCGACGGACCACGCCCGATGGTTGGGGCCACGCCCGGAGGACGACACCGCGACAGTCCCATGTACGGGACTGTCCGGTGTGCCACAGGCGATCCGATCAGGTCCTGTCGATGGGACGTGCGACGCTGACCACGGGCGGTTCGGCCGCGACGCCC
This sequence comes from Micromonospora sp. NPDC048947, assembly GCF_040649495.1. NCBI lineage: Bacteria > Bacillati > Actinomycetota > Actinomycetes > Micromonosporales > Micromonosporaceae > Micromonospora > Micromonospora sp. NPDC048947. The sequence continues at coordinate 84,613 of NZ_JBEZFO010000013.1, read as the reverse complement.
GGCCGGCCGGCGCGGCCGGTCAGCCGAACGGTCGGCAAGCCTCCGACCTGGGGATCCACCCTGGAACACCAAGCCGACGGAAAGTCAATCGCACACGACGGACAACCGGTCCGCCACCGGTGCGACGGAGCGGGAAATACTTCCGCCTTGTGTAACGGACTTGCCACGCGCGGGTGACGTTGGCCCTATCATCACTCGGGTCGGCTCACCCCATTTGCCGTGAGTCGACACCCCTCAGCCCGAGGAGGCCCCCGTGCCTGTGAGCGCATTGGACCAACACCTCCAGGGGAATTGCCGCCCGTCGGCAACTCCCGTGACCGTCCTGCCCGACCGGTCATCCGGTCGGTCCGCACCGACGAGACCTAGACCGGCCCGTCCGGCGACCGACGGGACGGGGGCAACGCGGTGACCACCTTCGGTTACGCGGAACGCCCGGTCGGCCTGACCGGTCAGCCCGCCCGCTCCCACGTCAACGAGCGGCCAGCGGCCCGTGCCCCATCGGACGAACAGCACGGCGGTGTCGTGCGGGGTGACGGCGCGGCGCAACGGATCCGCAGCCGGCCACACCACAACGAGCCACCGCCGCGACCCGCGGTGCCAGGTGGGAACGCGAAGCCGGCCGGCGGCCGGGTCGCCGTACCGCAGCGGCCCCCAATGCCCGTGCAGGGCCGTCGGATAAGCGACACACCGGCGGTCACCGCCGACCCAGCGGCGGGCGAGACAGCGGTGATCCCGGCGGTGCCGGCCACCACCGCGACCACCCCGACCGGATTCCCGAGCCGCCCGGACCCGTCCGACCCGGCAACCGAGGTCTGGACGCTGATCGAGCGGGCCCAGGCCGGCGAGTCCGAGGCGTTCGGTCTGATCTACGACCGTTACGTGGACACCGTCTTCCGGTTCGTCTACTTCCGGGTCGGCAACCGGCAACTCGCCGAGGATCTCACCTCGGACACCTTCCTGCGCGCGCTCAAGCGGATCGGCAGCTTCACCTGGCAGGGCCGCGACCTCGGCGCCTGGCTGGTGACGATCGCCCGCAACCTCGTCGCGGATCACTTCAAGTCGGGCCGGTACCGGCTGGAGGTCACCACCGGCGACGTGCTCGACGCCGACCGGGAGGACCGGGGCCCGGAGGGCAGCCCGGAGGCGGCGGTGGTGGAGCACATCACCAACGTCGCGCTCCTCACCGCTGTGAAGCAGCTCAACCCGGAGCAGCAGGAGTGCATAGTGCTCCGCTTCCTCCAGGGCTTCTCGGTCGCCGAGACGGCCCGCGCGATGGGCAAGAACGAGGGAGCCATCAAGGCCCTCCAGTACCGCGCCGTCCGCGCCCTCGCCCGGCTGCTGCCCGACGGCTTCCAGCCGTAGTTTGTTACGGCGGGACCGACGGGCGTCGATCAACGTCCGCGCAGCTCAGAGTCGGTCCCGCCCGGTGATGACCATCACTTTCTGTAATTTCCGCTCCGCCAGGCCCGTAACCCGTGCCCGGTCCGCCGCGTTTCTCCGGGTGCGACCGGTGGATGTCCCGGCAGGCCCGGGTCACCGAGGTCCGACCGGCATGCCGGCGGCACCTCACCTCCGTGGTGTCACACTGCCGCCCGGTCGCTGGCAACGACGGCGGCCGACCGGCCGTGACCAGCGAGAGGAGGTGCCTGCGGTGGACAACACCCTCTTCTCCCGCCGGCGCGCGGAGCGCTTCGCGCAGCTTCTCGACGAGGCCAACGGCGCTCGACGACACCACGTGCGATCCCGGGTGGACGGCCAACTGGCGCCGCTCGTCGCAGTGGGTCAGCGGCTCAGCGTCGACCCCCCGGCTGTCGAGGTGGACCAGGACTTCCGTACCGGCCTGCGGGCGATGCTGCTCGCAACCGCCGAGCGGGAAGGGCTGGGCAGCACACCAGCGGCGGTCAGCGAACCGGCCGCCACCACCACCCGCGGGCGGCTACTGCCGGCGGTCACCGCACGGCGGGCCCGAGCCCGGGGCGCGATCCTGGTCGGCATCGCCGCCGGGGCCATCGCCGTGTCCGGGATCTCCGCCGCCAGCGAGAACGCGGTGCCCGGTGACGCGCTGTACGGCATGAAGCGCTCCACCGAACGGGCACAGCTCGCCCTGGCCAGCTCCGACATCAGCCGGGGCCAGCTCTTCCTGGACTTCGCCCGGACCAGAGTCGGCGAAGCCGCAAAGCTGCGCGGCGACCGGATCGGCTACAGCGCGGTCCTCGACGACATGGACGCCGACAGCCGGCAGGGAGTTCGCCTGCTGACCTCGGCTGCTGTACAGCGCGCCGAGCCGGGCAGCCTGGACACTCTGAACACCTTCGTGTCGAGCCAGCGCCGGGCGGTACGCGGTCTGCTCGACGGGAGCACCCGGGTCGACCGGGAACGCACCCAGCGGTCCCTGGCGTTGCTGGACAGCATCCGGGAACGCTCGGACGACCTGCGCGCGGCGATCTCCTGCGGCCTGCCGGCACCGACCGCCAGCGACGCCCTCGGGCCAGATCCGAGCACCTGCCCCGGGGCCCGCTGACCCGCGTCCCCCATACCGCACGTCCGACCGGCCGCGCCACAGTTCCCTGTGTGCCCGGCCGGTCGCCCGTCTACGGCGGATACCCTCGCTGAGGAGCATCCGTCGTACCGGTGAGGAAGGGATTCGCGTGGCGCGTAGCCGTAAGGTGACGGTCAGCACCGACGCCGAGGGGCACACCGCAGCCTGGGCGGAGACCGACCTGGCCCCGGTCAGCGCACCCGACCAGACCGCCGCGGCGTTCTTCGACGTGGACAACACCATGATGCAGGGCGCGTCGATCTACTGGTTCGCCCGTGGTCTCGCCTCCCGCAACTACGTGACCACCGCCGACCTGGCCCGATTCGCCTGGCAACAGCTCCGCTTCCGGCTGCTGGCCCGTGAGCACGCCGGTGACATGTCACTGGCCAAGGAGGCGGCGCTGGCGTTCGTCCAGGGGTGGCGGGTGAACGAGGTCGAACACCTCGCCGAGGAGATCTTCGACGAGATGATGGCTCCCCGGATCTGGGCCGGCACCCACCAGCTCGCTCAGCGTCACCTGGACGCCGGTCAGCGGGTCTGGCTGGTCAGCGCCGCCCCGGTCGAGATCGGCCGGGTGATCGCCGCCCGGCTCGGCCTGACCGGCGCCATCGGCACCGTGGCCGAGGTGCTGGACGGGGCGTACACGGGGCGGTTGGTGGGTGACCTGATGCACGGGCCGGCCAAGGCTGAGGCGGTCACCCAGCTCGCCGCCGTGGAAGGGCTCGACCTGTCCCGCTGCGCGGCCTACAGCGATTCCGCGAACGACCTGCCGCTGCTCTGTGCTGTGGGCCGGGCGGTGGCCGTCAACCCGGACGGCGCCCTGCTGCGGCAGGCCCGCCAGCACGGTTGGGAGGTGCGGGACTTCCGCACCGGTCGCCGTGCGGTCAAGATCGCCGTACCGTCGACAGCGGCGGCCGGGCTGGTCGCGGGCGCGGTCACCGCCGGCCTGGCCCTGCAACGCCGCCGCCGCGCCGGCTGAGACGCCCGTTCAGAAGCCTCGGCTCCGACCCGCGGCTAGGGGCCGAACGGGTCGGGCCGTCGCTCCAGCAGCGTGTGCAGCGTCTGCTGGATGGTCTCCCGCACCTGGTCGGCGAGGTTGAAGACCACCAGCGGGTCGTCCGCCGAGTCGGTCAGGTGGGCGGTGGGGATCGGCGGGCAGAACTCGATCAGCCACTTGCTGGGTAGCGGCACCATGCCCAGCGGGCCGAGCAGCGGGAACGTCGGCGTGACCGGGAAGTAGGGCAGCTTCAGCAGCCGCGCCAGGGGCTTGATGTCGGCGAGCATCGGGTAGATCTCCTCGCCGCCGACGATGGCGACTGGCACGATCGGGGTGCCGGTGCGCAGCGCCGCCGAGACGAAACCGCCCCGCCCGAAGCGTTGCAGTTTGTAACGGTCTGCGTAGAGCTTGCCGATGCCCTTGAAGCCCTCGGGGAACACACCCACCAGATCGCCGCCGCCGAGCAGCCGCTCGGCGTCCGGGTTGCAGGCCACAGTGCCGCCGGTCTTGCGGGCCAACTCGGAGACCACCGGCATCCGGAAGACCAGGTCGGCGCCGAGCAGCCGCAGGTAGCGGTGGGCGGGATGCTTGTCGTGCAGCGCCGCCGAGAGGATCAGGGCGTCCAGCGCCACAGTCCCGGAGTGGTTGCCGACCACCAGGGCGGGCCCGTCCACGGGGACGTGCTCCACCCCACTGACCTCGGTGCGGAACCAGTCCCGGTAGAGCAGCCGCAGCAGCGGGTGGAAGACGGCATCGGTCAACTCCGAGTCGAAACCGAACTCGTCGACCTCGTAGTCACCGGAGAGCCGCCGGCGCAGGAACGCCAACCCGTTCGCGACCTTGCGGTCCCAGTGGTCGCCGGGGCGGTCCGACACCGCCGGCTCGGTGCCGCCGGGCAACCCGGCGTCGACCTCGTCGGCCGGCATCGAGGTCGGCGGTGCGGACGAGGCCGGCGGTTCCGTCGGGGTCGGCGCGGCCTGCGCGGCCGGTCGATGTCCGTTGCGCCGCGCCGGCTCCGCGTCCGGCGCGGGCACCTGCTGCGGTACGTCGAAACGCCCGACCGACTGCGGGTCGCGCCGCTCCTCCGGCCCACTCATGATGCCGCCTCGGTTCGCGACTGCGGGGCTCGCAGGACCGGCGCACTCCTCGCGCTCACGATGAACGCTCCCGGACCGCTGAGCGGACCTGCCGGATGCCGTCCAGGACGAGTTGCTCGGCAGCGGCCAACTGATCCCGGGTGACCACCACCCCACCGTGATGGGCCCGGATGAAGTCCTCGAACGCCTCGGCGGTCGACCGGGGCGTGAAGCCGTACTCCTGCTCAAGCCGGCTGGTATCGACCACCCGGCCGTGCACGAAGAGGTCGACCTGGTCCAGGCCGTAGCGGCCGAAGCCCATGGTGCGGGCCAGCGCGGCGGCCCCGGAGAGACCCGGCTCCAGCACCGGGACGGCGACCCGTCCGGCGCGCCGGATCGCCTGGGACAGCGACAGCACCCCGGGGCCGGCGACGTTGTAGGTGCCGGGATGGTCCTCCACGATCGACCGGTACAGCACCTCCAACGCGTCGTCGAAGTGCAGGAACTGCAGGCGGGGGTCACGGCCGAAGACGGTCGGAACGAACGGCTGCGAGAAGTAGCGGGTCAACGTGGTGTCGGCGGTCGAGCCGATGAACGGGGCGAAGCGCAGCACCGTGGCGGTGACGTCGGACCGACGGCGACGGAAGCCGCGCACGTACCCCTCAAGGTCGAGGATGTCGCGGCCGAACCCTCCGCGCGGCACCTCGCGGGGTTCGGTCTCCTCGGTGAAGACCGCCGGATCCCGGAACGACACCCCGTAGGCGGCTGTCGACGAGCGGACCACGAGTTTGCGCAGTCGGGGTGCCCGCTGGCAGGCGGCGAGCATCTGCATGCTGCCGATGACGTTCTGGTCCTTCATCGCGGACCGGCCGCCGTGCTGCGGGTCGGGTGAGGTGACCAGCGCGAGGTGCACCACCGCGTCGACGTCCAGGTCGGCGAGGAGGCCACCGAGGGAGCCGCTGTCGACGCGGATGCGTTCGACCCGGTCGAGCAGGTCGGTGAACTCGATGCCGGAGTCCGGTGCGTCGACACCGATGACCCGTTCGATGCGCGGATCGGCGGCCAGTCGGGCCGCCACGTGGGCACCCAGGTAACGGCCCACTCCGGTGACGACGACGACCCCCGGAGCACCTGAGGTGCCACCGGGGGTCATCTGACGCACCTACGCCGGCAGGATGGACCGAGCCGGGACGACCACGGCCTGATCACCTGAGCCTCCGGAGGTCGACAGTTTGGCAAGTGACGCCGAACGCCGGGCGTTGAGCCCGGCGGCGATCACTTGCCGAGACGGCGACGCTGGACGCGGGTCTTGCGCAGCAGCTTGCGGTGCTTCTTCTTAGCCATGCGCTTACGGCGCTTCTTGACCACCGAGCCCATACGACAGCCTTTCGATACAACGTGCGGGGCGGACCGGATGACACCACGCAGGTGGCGACGGCGACCGCTTGCGGACAACGGACCGGACCAGTCTGGGCGGCGGGGCGCACCGGTGGGGTCTCGGTCGGGCTCCAGGGTAGCCGGAGGGCGTCAGCCGGACCAACGCGCCCCCGTCGCCGCTGCCTCTGCTTCGCGACCGCACTGCCCGCGAGCTCACTCCTTACGCCCACCGATGCCGGTCAGCCGCCAGCCGGAGGGCGGGGCGGTGGCTCAGGCGGTCTCCTGAAAGGCACCCCGGAGATATTCGTGCACCGCATGCTCGGGCACGCGGAATGACCGGCCGACCCGGACGGCGGTGAGCTCACCGCTGTGCACCAGGCGATAGACGGTCATCTTTGACACCCGCATGACCGTCGCCACTTCCGCAACGGTCAGGAACTTGACCTCCGACAGCCGTCCGTCGGACTGTGACCCGGCCATGGCTCACCGACCCATCCCATGCCCGGCGCGTGCCAACCCGACGGATGCTCCGGGCCGGGCCGGCGACGCGCGTGTTACCAGTACGGTAGCGGGGCGGTTGTGACCGGCGCGATCCCTTCCTGCAACTGATCATGCTTCGGTGGCCTGTTCACCCGATCCGTGCTCCCGGTATCCGCCAGTGCGCGTCCGTCGTCCGGTTGTTCCGGTCGTGCTCATTCGGTACGCAGCGCGACCACCGGGTCGAGACGGCCGGCGCGCTGCGCGGGAACCACCCCGAAGACGATGCCCACCACCGCCGAAACGCCGAAGGCGAGCGCCAACGACCACCAGGTGATCGCCGCCGGAATTGGCGACAGCGCGTCGACAAGCATTGCGGTGCCCACTCCCAGCGCCATCCCGGTGAGCCCTCCGATCGTGGTGAGCAGCACCGCCTCCAGCAGGAACTGCACGCCGATGTCGCGGGGTCGTGCGCCGACGGCCTTGCGCAGCCCGATCTCCCGGGTCCGCTCCCGGACGCTGACCAGCATGATGTTCGAGACGCCGACGCCGCCGACGAGCAGCGAGATGCCGGCGATGGCCGCCAGCACGCCGGTGAGGACACCGAGGATGTCGCCGAGCACGCCGAGGATCTGCTGCTGGGTGACGGCACTGAACTCGGTGTCCGGGTGGCGACGGTTCAGCTCGGCGACGATCCGTTCGCCCAGCTCGTCGATCCGCTCCCGGTCCGGTGCCTTCACCGCGATGCCGTCGACCCGCTGGGTGCCCCAGAGTCGCTGCGCGGCGGTCACCGGCACGTGCACCTCGTCGTCCCGGTCGACGCCGAGGCTCTGCCCAAGCGGCGCGAAGACACCGATCACCCGGAACCGCACCCCGGCCAGCGCCACCTGCTGGCCGAGCGGGTCCCGGTCGGGGAAGAGCGCACGGGCGACCGAGTCACCGAGCACCGCCACCCGTCGGCTGGTGTCCACGTCGGTGCCGGTGAGGTAGCGTCCCCGCGCCAGCGAGCGGGTGAACACCGCCGGGGTCGTCTCCAGGACGCCCTGCACCGTGGTGAAGTCGGAACGGGCACCGGCCCGCGCTGTCGCCCCGGAGGCGACGGTGACCGCCACCCGATCGGGGTCGCCGACCACCCGGGTGACGGCGTCCACGTCCTTGAGGGTCAGCGGCGAGACGACAGGCGCGTTGCCCACCTCGATCCGGCCGGGCACGACAAGCAGCAGGTTGGAGCCGAGGCCCTCGACCTGTTGCTCGACCTTCTGCTTGGTGCCGGTGCCGATGGCCACCAGCAGCACCACCGAGGCCACCCCGATGATCACCCCGAGCATTGTCAGCGCGCTGCGCAGCCGGTTGGCCCGCAGGGCGTCCAGCGCCACCCGCCACGCCTCGGCGACCCTCACGCCCTACCCCCGTCGTGCGGAAGGCGCCCGGTGGCTCCGGCGGCGCCACCGGAGCCACCGGACGGGTGCCCCGGACCGCTTCCGGACGCGGACCGGGGCTCCGCGCTGGGAGCGGAGACCAGTGTCGCAGGTCGACCGTGATCAACGGACGGCGGTCGATCATGGGCGGAGGACGGGTCGGCGCTGTCGGCCACGACCACCCCGTCGCGCATGGTGATCCGACGGTGGGCGCGGGCCGCCACCTCCTGGTCGTGGGTGACCATCACCAGCGCCACCCCGGACTCCGCGTTCAGTTGTTCCAACAGCTCCAGCACGGCGGCGCCGGTGACGCTGTCCAGGTTGCCGGTGGGTTCGTCGGCAAGCAGCACCGTCGGCTCGGTGACCAGGGCGCGGGCGATCGCCACCCGCTGCTGCTCACCGCCGGACATCTGGTTGGGCCGGTGGTCCAGCCGGTGCCCGAGGCCGACCCGGCCAAGCATCGCCGCCGCCCGCTCCCGCCGCTGCCGCGCCGACACTCCCCGGTAGACAAGGGGCAGTGCCACGTTCTCCACCGCCGAGGTACGCGGCAGCAGGTGGAACGCCTGGAAGACGAAGCCGATGGTCTCGTTGCGCAGGGTCGCCATCTCCGGTGGGGCGAGGGCGTTGACGTCCCGCCCGCCGATCACCAGGCGGCCACCGGTGGGCCGGTCCAGCCCGCCGAGGAGGTGCATGAGGGTGGACTTGCCCGAGCCGGACGGCCCGACCAGGGCCACGTAGTCCCCCGGCTGCACAGTGAGCGACACCCCGCGCAGCGCCTGCACCGACACCCCGTCGAGCTGGTACGTCCGGGACACGTCCACCGCCTCGATGGCCGGTACGCGCTCCCCTGCCGGCCGATCTGCGACGGCGGGTTCGGTCACTGGACTTCCTGGCCGTCGCGGACCTGGTCGGCGCCGCGCACCACGATCCGGTCGCCGGGCTGCACGCCGTTGAGGATCTGCACCAGGTCCGACCCCTGGACACCCACTGTCACCGAGGCCCGGCCTGCCTTGCCGTCCCGGACCACCCAGACCGCGTCCCGGCCGTCGGCGGAGAACACCGCCGACGCGGGGACGGTCACCGCGTCGGCGGCCTCACGTACCCGCAGGTGCACTATCGCGTTCATGCCGGGGCGGGGCGTCGGAGCAGGCTCGTCCTCGGCCAGCTTCCCGGCGCCCAGCGCCAGGCGGACCCGGTAGGTGACCCCGCCCTGCGCGGAATTGGTGGGCAGCACGTCGACCGAGCGGACGGTGGCGTCGTAGCTGGCACCGGTGACGGCGTCCAACTCGACAGTGGCTGTCACACCGGCCTTGACGAGGAGTACGTCGGTCTCGTCCACCTCGGCGAGCAGTCCGAGCTGCCCGGTGTCCACCACTGTCAGCACCGGCGTGCCGGCGGTGACCAGCCCGCCAACCACTACCGCGTCGTCAACCCCGGCCGGCGGACCGCCCTGGCTGGGGGCCAGCGCGGACGGGTCGGGGCCCGCCCCACCGGCCTGCTCCAACAGCCCGGCGAGAGCGGCATTCGCGCCACCGCCGGCCCGGGTGCCACCGGGCTGCACCACCCCGGCGATCGGGGCACGCAGGGTCAGCGCGTCGACTGTCGCCTTCGCCAGGTCGTACGCCTGCTGGGCCTGGAGCCGCTGCGCCGCGGACAGTGCGCCGACGGCGGAACTCAACCCGTTGATCCCCCGCTGCACCGCGCGAACCGCCTGGTCGGCGCTGCGCGCGGCGGCGCTGTATTGCTGTTGAGCGGACGTCACCTGGGTCAGCAGCGCGTCCCGCAACTGCGGATCGGCGATCTTCTCGGCGGCTTTGCGGGCCGCGTCGAACGCCTCATTGGCCGCCTTGTCGGTGCCACGCCGGCTGCTGGTCAGGCTGCCCGATCCGACGCCCCGGCCGGCGCGCTTCGCGGCCGACAGCGCCTCCTTGGCCTGACGGAGACGCTGCTGCGCGCTCGGCGAGTCGACAACCGCCAGCACCTGACCGCGCTTGACCCGCTGTCCAGGCTGGACACGCAGGCTGGCCACTGTGCCGTCGGCGGGAGCGGTGAGGGTGGCGGCGGCGCGGGCGGTCACCGTCGCGGGCGCGTCGATCACCTCGGTGACCGGGTTGCGGGCGGCCGACGCCAGCGCGAGATCGGGGCCTTCGTCGCCGCAGGACGCGGCGGTGGTGGCGGTGAGGACGACGACGGCGGTCAGGGCGGTGAGCAGGCGGGGCCGCATGGTGCTGGCGGGCCGTGACGACTGAGGACGGCGCACCCATCGATGGTACGGCGCACCGCCGCACCGCCTCCGAGCTGCGTCAGCCGGCGGCGGCGCGGACGTACGCCACGCACTCGTCGTGCAACGTCGACCACTGCTCACCGAACGCCTTCTCGGAGGCCGCGTCGATGGTTCGGCCGTCGTGCACCACCGTCTTGAAGAAGGTGAGCAGCCGCAGCGGCCCGTACCTGTCGACGAGGTGCCGAACGGCCAGGTAGCCGATGCCGTAGCTGCCGGCGACCCGTTCGGCGGAGGCGTCGTCGGCGGGGTTGACGCCCTCCAACTTGCCGTCCCAGCCGCCCCGGACCATCTTGCGCACGTCGGCGATCCCCTCGTACCTGTCGACCGCCTGGTCGCCGGCACCGGCGAACTCGGCCAGGCCCTCGACCAACCACCAGGTGAGCTTGCCCGGGTAGCCGCGTTCCGGCAGCGACGCCGCGTGGGTCAGCTCGTGCCGCAGCAGGTCGTCGGTGCCGCTGTTGGTGAGCCCTTCGGCGTTGAGCACCACCTCGTGGTGACCGCCGCCCACTGTGACCGCGTAACCGCCGGTCCATTCCGGGCGTTCCCCGCCGTACCAGCGCTGCCACTCGGTGCGCCCGGCATAGAAGATCCGGTACCGGTCCGGCGGTGAGCCGGTCACCGCGTACCCGTCGGCGACCTTGGCCGCCGCCTCCGCCCGCGCGAGCAGGCCGGGCAGCTTGCCGCGCAGCGCCGGGGTGGTGGCGACCATGGTCCGCGCGCCGACGGCGACCGCCAGGTCGCTGATCTCCCACGGTCGGGTGCCGGTCTCCACCGACTTGGATTCCTCCATGGCGACCATCCGGGGCTGGTCACCGTTCTCCCGCCACCGGGTGCCGATCAGCACCGGGCTGGGCCGGCAGTTCGGCGTGACGAAGCAGTACTGGAAGCGCACCAGCAGCCGCCACTCGCCCGGCTTGCCGATGATCGGCACGGGCAGGCCACTCGGCTCGGCCCGCCAGCCGGTCACCTTGAGTTCGCGTAGTGCGGCGAAGCGGCGGCGCAGGTCGTTGTGGGCGACGGGGTCGGCGACGGCGAGGAACCCGGCGCGGTCGCCTCCCAGGAGTGCCGCGGACTGCCTGTGGAGCTGTGCGGTGATCCGGTCGGACAGCCCTCGGGCCACTGCGGTGGCCGGGTCGTCGGCAGCCGACGCGCCGACCCGACTGACTGTGGGGCGCGCGCCTGTCTCCCCGATCACTCCGACGACGAGCGCCGCCGGCAGGCCGCAGCCCAGCAGCAGGACAACCACCACGAGCACCGTCCACAGCGGCCAGAGCCGCCGTGGTGCTGGCTGCTGCACCTCGTCAGTCACCCGCCGAAGGGTACGACCACTACCTGGATGCGGCGAGGCCACCCCGGGCCGATCGGGACTGCCGCTCGCTCACCCGCCGGTGCGCGGCCAGGAGCGGAACGAGATGTCCATGCTCGCGACCAACTGGTGGTACGAGCGGTCGACGTCACGGGGCAGACCGAAGCCGCCCGCGGCCTCCAGGGTCACGAAGCCGTGCAGGGCGCTGCGCAGCGCGCGGGTGGCGTCCACCGCGTCGTCGCCGGTGAGCCCGTACCCGCGCAGCACGGCGAAGATGGCACCGACCGCGCGTTCGCCGGCCTCGACGTGTTCCGGGTCGGCCGGGTCGGGCACCCGCTGCGTCGCCGGGTAGCGGCCGGGGTGCCGCAGGGCGTAGTTCCGGTAGGCCTGCGCCATGGCCCGGAGCGCGTCGCCACCGGAGCGGCCGACGGCGGCGGTGGTCATCTCGGTGGCCAGCTCGGCGGTGGCCAGGGCGGCCAGCTTCTGGGCCAACGCGTCCGCCCCCCGTACGTGCTTGTAGAGGCTGGGCAGCGCCACCCCGAGCCGGCTGGCGAGCGCGGCGAGGGTGAGCTGTTGGAAGCCGACCTCGTCGGCCAGCCGGGCGGCCTCCCGTACGACTGTCTGCTGGTTGAGGCCGACCCTAGGCACCGGCGCACACCGCCAGAAAGCCGAGCAGCTCCTCGGCGGTGCGTTGCGGCCGGTCGGCGTGCGGGTAGTGGCCGGACTCCTCGATCATCCGAGCTTCGGCGGTGCCGAAGAGCCGCCGGGCGGCCCGCGCCTCGGCTCCCGGGTCGGGGAAGTCCGGGTCCTTGGATCCCATCAGCACCAGCACCGGTTGCCGCACCTGCGGGGCGCGGGCGGTCCAGTGCGGCTCGGCCGGTGCGATCACGCCGCGTGTCGCGGCCATCCGGCCGGGCTCCCGCAGGTTGGCCACCATCGAGCGGCGGTACGCGGCGTCGTCGGCGGGCCGGTGCACCGGGAACAGGGTGTTGTGGAACATCCCGAACAGTCGAGGGCTGTGCAGCACTGACCACATCGCCATCCGCAGCAGCGGGTTGAGCTTCGGCTGACCGACGAACGCGCCGATCTGCACGATGCCGGTGACCAGCTCGGGCGCGTCGGTGGCGGCGAAGACCACGGCCGCCGCGGCGGACGAGCTGCCGACCAGCACCGCCGGACCGGCGTCGAGGTCGCGGACCACGGCCAGCAGGTCTGCGCCGACCTCCGCCGGGGCGTACGTGGGCCAGCCGGCGCTGGATTCGCCGTGCCCCCGGACGTCGACCGAGGCGACCCGGTGGCCGGCTGCCACCAGCAGCGGCACGAGGTGCCGGAAGCTCGCTCTGTTCTCGCCCATGCCGTGCGCGAGGACCACCAACGGCCCTTCGCCCTGCGCCTCGTACGCGATGTGTCCGCCGTCCCGCCGCACCTGGCTAGTTGTCATAGCTCTAAAGCTAAGTCACTTAGCCAACGTTGGCAAGCCGGATACCGGAAACGGGCCGACGGTGACCCAAGGGGCCACCGTCGGCCCGTCGGCCGAACCGGAGGAACTACTTCTTGGAGATCAGGGCACGGCCGAAGAAGACCAGGTTGGCGGGGCGCTCGGCGAGCCGGCGCATCAGGTAGCCGTACCACTCGTCGCCGTACGGGACGTAGGTGCGCACCGTGTAGCCCTCGCCGGCCAACCGGGCCTGCTCCTCGGGGCGGATGCCGTAGAGCATCTGGAACTCGAAGCGCTCCGGCCCCCTGTCGAACCACCGGGCCCGGTCCTCACCGATGGCGATCATCCGCGGGTCGTGGGTGGCCAGCATCGGGTAACCGTCGCCGGACATCAGGATGTTCATGCAGCGCACGTACGACTTGTCCACCTCACGGGCCGACTGGTACGCCACCGACTCCGGCTCCTTGTAGGCGCCCTTGCACAGCCGCACCCGCGACCCGGCCGAGGAGAGCTCCCGGCAGTCCGACTCGGTCCGCCGCAGGTACGCCTGGAGCACCGCGCCGGTCGAAGGGAAGTCCTTGCGTAGCCGGCTCAGCACCTCCAACGTCGAGTCGGTGGTGGTGTGGTCCTCCATGTCCAGCGTGACAGTGGTGCCCGCCGCGTCGGCCGCCGCGCAGATCGCCCGCGCGTTGTCGTACGCCAACTGCTCGTCGAACATCTGGCCGAGGGCGGAGAGCTTCACGCTCACCTCGGCGGCCGGGGTGAGCCCCGCGGCACCGAGCATCCTCAGCAGTTTCAGGTATTCGTCCCGGGTGGCGGTGGCCTGCTCGGGGCGGACGGTGTCCTCACCGAGGTGGTCGAGGGTGACCGCGAGGCCGTCGTCGACGAGCCCGCGGGTCGCGCGCAACGCGTCGTCTGTGGCAGCGCCGGCGACGAACCGGCGGACGACGTCCCGGGTGTACGGGGCAGTCGCGACGAGCCGCTCGACCTGGGATGACCGGGAGGCGGCGAGGATGACGGAACGGAGCATGAGCCGAGCGTAACGCCCCTGCCAGGGGCCTCGCCGAGGGGCGGCCGGGCCACCTCGGCATGGGGGCGGGGCGGCGGCGGTGGCGTCGATCGGCTACAACGATGCCGTGGACCAACGCCCCCGCCGCCGACTCCGATCGGCCTCCGTGCAGCTCGGCGCGCTCACCGCTCTCGCGCTCGCCCTCTCCGGCTGCAACATGACCTCGGACGACGACGATGACGACGACTGCGCTCTCGGGCCGGTCGGCGGCGGCGACACGGTCGCGCTGGCGATGCGGGTCACCGACCCGACGGCCGGTCGCACCGCCCCGGAGCCGACCACTGCGGCCCTGCCCGAACGCGGCGGGTTCGGCACCCACCTCGCCGCCTGCGGCGGCTGACATGCGCCGCGAAACGGTCACGCCCCGCCCCGACTGGGACGCCACCATCCGGTCGCAGGGGCTGGTCTACGTCGACACCGAGCTGCCCGACGGCGGGATCATGTCGTACTGGGACGAGACCGCCGCGTACGCCTTCGACCTGGACGAGGTGCTGCGGCTGGAGGAGGCCACCGAGGAGCTGCACCGGATGTCGGTGGCCGCGGCCGAACACGTGGTGGCGCAGCGCCGGTACGCCGAGTTCGGCATCCCGGAGTGGGCGGTCGAGGCGGTGGCCCGGTCGCTGCGGGAGACGCCGCCGACCCTGTACGGGCGCTTCGACCTCGCGTACGACGGCACCTGGCCACCGAAGATGTTGGAGTACAACGCGGACACCCCCACCGCGTTGGTCGAGGCGAGCATCATCCAGTGGTACTGGCTGGAGCAGACCCGGCCGGAGCTGGACCAGTGGAACAGCCTGCACGAGCGGCTGGTCGGTGCCTGGGCCAAGATCGGGGCCGGGCTGCACGACCCCCGGGTGCACGTGCTCTGGTCGAACGAGGAGGAGTCCGGCGAGGACCACATGACCGCCGGCTACCTCGCCGAGACCGCCCGGCAGGCCGGCCTGAGCGTCGAGCTCCAGCCCATCCAGGAGATCGGCTGGGACGGCCGACGCTTCGTCGACGCGGACGACAACCCGGTGACCACCTGCTTCAAGCTCTACCCGTGGGAGTGGATGCTGGCCGAGCCGTACGGGCCGGCGGCCCTGGCCCCGGGCACCCCGACCACCTGGATCGAGCCGGCCTGGAAACTGCTGCTCTCCAACAAGGCGCTGCTCGCGGTCCTCTGGGAGCTGTACCCGGGCCACGAGTACCTGCTCCCGGCGTACCTCGACTCGCCGCGCGGCATGCCGGAGTACGTCGCCAAGCCACTGCTGGGCCGCGAGGGTGGGTCGGTACGCATCGTCACCGCCGATGAGGAGATCACCAACCCGGGGATCTACGGCGACGAGGGCTGGTGCTACCAGGAGTTCCGGGCGTTGCCGCAGTTCGCTGGCAACCGGATGGTGCTGGGCAGCTGGATCGTCGACGGCGAACCGGCCGGCGTGGGTGTGCGGGAGAGCGCGAGTCTGATCACCGACGGCTACGCACGGTTCCTGCCGCACTACATCGACGCGCCGCGCACCCGCTGAGTCGTCTACCGTTGGGGTGTGAACTTCGACGCGTACGCCCGGACCGGCGTTGACCTGGTCAACGCCCGCCTGGACGACCTCGACGACCTGCGGGCCCTCTTCCCCGACGAGAACGCCTGGATGCGCGACGAGGTCGCGGACCGGGACGTGGCGATTTTCCGCCGGGCGCAGAAACGGTTGCGCGACGTCTTCGAGTACGGCACCTCGGGGCGGGACGCCCAGGCGGTCACCGAGCTGAACACGCTGCTCGAGGCGTTCCCGGTGCAGCCGCGCATCTCCGGGCACGACTCCAGCGACTGGCACATGCACGTGACCAGTCGGGGTGCCTCGGTCAGCGCCGAATACCTGGCCGGCGCGGTCTGGGGGCTGTCGGTCTGGCTCTGCGAGTACGGCAGCGCCCGGTTCGGGGTCTGCGCCGACGAACGGTGCGGCAACGTCTACCTGGACACGTCGTCCAACTGCTGCCGGCGGTTCTGCTCGGAGCGCTGCGCCACCCGCTCGCACGTCGCCGCGCACCGGGCCCGTAAGCGGGCGGCGGTCGGCGAGCAGGTGACCGTCGCCCAGCAGCCGACCTCCGCCGCCGATTCCCTCTCACCGGTCAGCTGACACCGCCACCGCCCGATCTCGGGCGGACGGGTCAGGCGTCGACAGGTGAAGACGTGGGCAGGTGCTGGCGGGCGAACTCCAGCGCGGCGCGCAGGTCCGCCTCGCGCACCGCGCGGCTCTTCGCGCCCCGGGTGGCGACCTCCACCGCCACCGCCCCGGTGAAACCCCTGCCGGCCAGCGAGGAGAGCAGCTCCCCGCAGGGCTGGGTGCCGCGCCCGGGCACCAGGTGCTCGTCGCGGCCCTCGCCGGTGCCGTCGCCGAGGTGCACGTGCGCCAGCCCGGCGCCCATCCGGTCGGCCATCTCCAGGGGGTCGCTGTGCGAGGCCGCGCAGTGCGACAGATCAAGGGTGTACGACGGGTAGCCGGCGTCGGTCGGGTCCCAGCCGGGCACGTACGGGACGAACTGCCGGCCCGCCATCCGCACCGGGTACATGTTCTCCACAGCGAAGCGCAGCCCGCTGAACCGGTCCGCGACGGTGGCCAGACCCTCGGCGAAGTTGCGGGCGTAGTCGCGCTGCCAGGTGAACGGTGGGTGCACCACGACGGTCGGCGCGCCCAGCGTCTCGGCCAGCTCGGCGGCCTTGCGCAGGCGCTCCCACGGGTCCGGGCTCCACACCCGCTGGGTGACCAGCAGGCAGGGCGCGTGCACCGAGAGCACCGGCACGTCGTAGTGCGTGGAGAGGCCGCGTAGCGCGCCCGCGTCCTGGCTGACCACGTCGGTCCAGACCATCACCTCGACGCCGTCGTAGCCGAGCGCCGCGGCCAGTTGGAACGCCGCCGCGGTCGGCTCGGGAAAGACCGACGAGCTGGACAGGAGCACTGGCACGCGGGAAGTCACATCAGCCAGCGTAGCCCGGCAGCGCCGGGGGCATCGTGACGAGCGCCGGCAAACCGACCGAAAACGGCCGCCTGATCAGATCGGCTCCAGTTGATCGAGTCGGCGGAGGATGACACCCTCCCGCAGCGCCCACGGGCAGATGTCCAGCGAGTCCAGATCCAGGCGGCGCATCACCGCCTCGGCGACCACCGCACCGGCCAGCAACTGGTGGGCCCGACCCGCGCTGACCCCCTCCAGCTCCATCAGTTGCGCCGGTGGGATGTGCCGGATGAAACCGATGACCTGCCGCAAGCCGGCCCGGGTCAGGCTGCGTCGCACCCACAGCCCGGAACCGGACGGGGCCGCCCCGGCCAGTCGGGCCAGGGTCCGGAACGTCTTCGAGGTGGCCACCGCCCGACCCCAGCCCACCTCGGTCATCTGGTCGACGACCTTGTCCAGCCGGCCGTCCACGTACTCCCGGAGCTTGTCGACGGCCTCCGCCGACGGCGGGGCCGCACTGGCCGGATCGACCCCCAGCCGCTCGCGGGTCAGTCGACCGGCCCCGAGTGGCAGGGAGACCGCCACGTCCGGGTCCTCGTCGATGCCGGCGGCGATCTCCAACGAGCCGCCACCGATGTCCAGCACCAGCAGCCGACCAGCCGACCAGCCGAACCACCGCCGTACCGCCAGGAACGTCATGCGCGCCTCGTCCGCCCCGGAGAGCACCGCAAGGCGTACGCCGGTCTCGTCCCGGACCCGGGCCAGCACCTCGGCCGCGTTTGTGGCATCGCGCACCGCGGACGTGGCGAAAGCGATCAGGTCGTCGGCCGCCAACCCGGTGGCCGCCGCCTTGGCCATGCCCACCGCCTTGACCAGGCCGTCCGCGCCCGCCTCGGTCAGCGCGCCGTCGGGGCCGATCTGCTCGGCCAGCCGGAGCACCACCTTCTCGGAGTGCGCCGGCCACGGGTGCGCGCCGTGGTGCGCGTCCACCACAAGGAGATGCACCGTGTTGGATCCGACGTCGAGGACACCCAGTCGCATGCTGAAGACCCTAGGCGCAACACGTTTGCGCGGCTCACCGGCCTGCGGACGTCACCGCGCGTACGCTGGGCCGAGTGACGATGGAGCTCCGTGTGCTGGTGGACGACCCGGGTGACCCGCGCAGTCGCGAGGTGCCCCTGGACTTCCCTCGGGAGTGGATCGAGTTCACCGACCCGGCCGACGAGACGCACCTGATCCGGGCCGACCTGACCTGGCTGCTCTCCCGCTGGACCTGCATCTTCGGCAAGGGCTGCCACGGCATCATCGCCGGCCGGGCCGCCGACGGTTGCTGCTCGCACGGTGCGTTCTTCACCGACTCGGACGACGAGAAGCGGGTTCGCAACGCCGTCCGGCGACTCGCCCCGTCGACCTGGCAGCACTTTCGGCGCGGGTTCAAGAACTGGACCGACGAGGACACCATCGACGGCAAGAACCCGGCCCGCCGCACTGCCACCCAGGGCCCCGACGGTCCGTGCGTGTTCCTCAACGACGCCGACTTCGCCGGCGGTGGCGGTTGCGCCCTGCACGCCCAGGCGCTGCGCGACGGGGTGCACCCGTTGGAATACAAGCCGGACGTCTGTTGGCAGCTGCCGATCCGCCGCGATCAGGACTGGGTCAAGCGCCCGGACAACAGCAAGGTGCTGGTCTCCACCCTGTCCGAGTTCGACCGGCGGGGCTGGGGAGCCGGCGGGCACGACCTGGACTGGTGGTGCACCTCCTCGACGGACGCCCACGTCGGCACCGAGCCGATGTACCTGTCGTACGGGCCGGAGCTGACCGCGCTGATCGGCGCTGCCGCGTACGAGCGGCTGGCCGAGCTGTGCGCGACCAGGACGAAGCAGGGCATGATCGCCCCGCACCCCGCAGACGAATCCTGACGGATCTTGGTAGCAATCTTGCTACCATTTGCGGCATGGCCATGACACTCCGACTTGACGACGACCGCGAACGGCGACTCCGTCTCGTGGCGGACGAAGAGGCGCGGTCGATGCATGCCGTCGTCGTCACCGCGATCGACGACTACCTGACTCGGCGAAACGCCAAGGAGTTCGGCGATCTCGCGGACGAGATCATCGAACGCCACGCCACGCTGCTCGCTCGCCTGGCGGAGTGATGACGGAGGTCCGTTATCCCACGCTCGCTGACGTGGCGGGCATTGCCCGCAAGCTCGGCGTCGGAATTCGGGACGCCGGCCTCGCAGAGTCGGCCGTGGCCCGGCCGCAGACGAGCGTGTTCGGGGAAGATGCCTACCCCGACCTGTGGACCAAGGCCTCCGCGCTGCTGCATTCGCTGGTCAGCAACCACCCGTTCGTAGACGGCAACAAACGGATCGGCTGGATCGTGGCCATCACCTTCCTGCTGCAGAACCGCGCCATCACGATCACGTCGCTCGACGAGACCGATCAGGACGTCGCGTACGACCTGGTCATCGGCGTGGCAGAGGGCCAGCTGACGGAAGTGGCCGAGATTGCCGCGGCGTTGCGCAAGCTGTTTGAGCTGCCTTCGGAGCTGAATCGCTGACGACATCAACGCCTGGCTCGTTTGCGACATCAGCTCCAAAGACACCGCAGCACAGCCCGAAGGGGGCCTGCGCCGAGCGCAAGCCCCCTTCGGGTACGCCGATCACGGCTCGAACTTGTAGCCCAGACCCCGCACTGTCACGATGAAGCGCGGCGCCGACGGCTCCGGCTCGATCTTGGAGCGCAGCCGCTTGACGTGCACGTCAAGCGTCTTGGTGTCACCGACGTAGTCGGCGCCCCAGACCCGGTCGATGAGCTGGCCACGGGTCAGCACCCGGCCCGCGTTGCGCAGCAGCAGCTCCAGCAGTTCGAATTCCTTCAGCGGCAGCTGCACGGCCCCGCCGTCGACTGTCACCACGTGCCGCTCGATGTCCATCCGCACCGGCCCGGCGGCCAGCGTCGGCGCACCCGCCTCGGCCACCTCCGGGCTCTGCCGGCGCAGCACCGCCCGGATCCGGGCGACCAGTTCCCGCGGCGAGTACGGCTTCGTGACGTAGTCGTCGGCGCCGATCTCCAGCCCGACCACCTTGTCGATCTCGCTGTCGCGGGCGGTGACCATGATGATCGGAACCGCGGAGCGCTGCCGCAACTGCCGGCAGACCTCGGTCCCTGACATCTCGGGCAACATCAGGTCGAGCAGCACGATGTCGGCGCCGGTCCGGTCGAACTCGGTGAGGGCGTCGGTGCCGGTCGCGGCGACCGAAACCTCAAAGCCCTCCTTACGGAGCATGTACGACAAGGCGTCGGAGAACGACTCCTCGTCCTCGACCACCAGAACGCGGCTCAACGGTGATTTCCTTTCCATCTGCTGTCAGACCTGCCGTAGCCCAGTCGGACCGGACTCGATCCCAACCGGCGGCAGTGTCGCCAGGAGGTCGTCCGGTGGACTGGCGGGCAGCCGGAGGGTGAACGTCGATCCACCACCAAGAGTGCTCGACACCTCGACCCGTCCGCCATGGTTGCTCGCAATGTGTTTCACGATCGCCAGGCCGAGCCCGGTGCCGCCGGTGGCACGCGAGCGGGCCTGGTCGGCCCGGTAGAACCGCTCGAAGACCCGGTCCACGTCGGTGGGGGCGATACCGATGCCCTGGTCGGCGACGGCGACCTCGACGTGCTCGTCGTCGCCGCTGAGGGTCACCCGCACCGTGGTGTCCTCGCCCGAATAGTTGATCGCGTTCTCCACCAGGTTCGCCACAGCAGTGGCGAGCTGGGAGTCGCTGCCGTACGCGGTGAGCCCACGCGCCCCTTCCACTGTCACTGTGACACCGCGGGCGGAGGCAGTGGTGCGGGTCCGGTCGACCACCTCGGCGATCACCCAGTCCAGGGCGACCGGCTCCGGTGGCGGCTGTGGCTCAGCCCCCTGCAACCGGGTCAGCTCCAGCAACTCCTGCACCAGCCGACCCAGCCGGGTCGATTCGTGCTGGATCCGTTCCGCGAACCGGCGGGCAGCCACCAGGTCCTCGGAGAGGTCGGGCGCAGCGGCGTCGGCCGGCTCGGTGGCGTCCAGCAACGCCTCGGCGAGCAGTTGCAGGGCCCCGATCGGGGTCTTCAGCTCGTGACTCACGTTGGCCACGAAGTCGCGTCGTACCCGGGTCAGCCGGTGCGACTCGGTCACGTCGACCGCCTCGACCGCGATGAAGCCGTTGCCGAGACCCATCGCCCGCAGGTGCACGCCGAGCGGGTTCTCCCCCGCGCTGTCGCGACCTCGGGGCAGGTCCAGCTCGATCTCGCGTCGCACGCCGGTACGTCGCACCTGGCCGGCAAGGGTACGGATCAGCGGATGCGCGGCGATTGAGCCGGGGGTGCTGCCGGTGCGCAGCAGCCCCATCGCGCGGGCGGCCGGGTTGATCAGCACGGGGACGTCGTCGTTGTCCAGAACCACGACACCGGCCCGGAGTGAGTCGATCGTCCGGCGGCCGAGCCCGGCCTGCTGCTCGTCGGCTATCGCGGGCCTCCCCCTGCTCCAGCGGAAGCTGACGCTCCCCGTCGACGTGGAGTGACCGTTCCGCCTCGGCAGGAACCGGGGCAGCAGCAGACCGGCGGCCATCCCGGCCACCAACGCCAGGGCCACCACGACCGCCACCGCCCACTCCACCCGGCGATCGTAGGGTCATTGTTAACCTGGCTACCACACAGAACGGGACGAAATACCCTCACTTACGGAAGTGTTCACCCCCACGTCTGGCGTCGTTCACCGTGGTTCATCCGGGATCCGTCCACGCGCCCTACCGTTGGCGTCGCACCTGCTCAACCCCCTGCGCCGGCACCCGTCGGCGGCGACCGACCACAGGACGTGATGATGCGCGACGAGTTCCGGGCCGACCTCCAGATCGTCAGCCAACTGCTGGTGGACATGGCGGAGGGCGTCCGCGCCGCCATGCGCCAGGCCACCCGGGCCCTGCTCACCGCCGACCGGCAGGCCGCCGAGACGGTCATCGAGCGGGACGCCGAGATCGACGACCTCTACCGGCACGTCGAGGAGCGGGTCTGTGACCTGCTCGCCCGACAGGCGCCGGTCGCCTCCGACCTCCGGGCGATGATCACCGCGCTGCACGTGGCAGCCGATCTGGAGCGGATGGGCGACCTCGCCGAGCACGTGGCGAAGACAGCGCTGCGCCGGCACCCCTCCCCCGCCGTCCCGGCCGAGCTGCGGACGGTCTTCACCGAGATGTCCGAGATCGCCGACCGGATGGCCGTGAAGATCGGTTCGGTGCTGGCGAAGCCCGACGCCGACCTCGCCGGCGAACTGGACCGCGACGACGACGCCATGGACGAGCTGCACAAGAACCTGTTCGCCGTGCTGCTCGGTGACGACTGGCCGTACGGGGTGGAGACGGCCATCGACGCCACCCTGCTGGGCCGCTTCTACGAGCGCTTCGCCGACCACGCGGTGAACGCCGGCGAGCACGTGATCTACCTGATCACCGGGGAGAGCGCGCCCAGCGGCAACTGACCGGCAGGGAAAGGGCCCCTCGCCATCGCTTCCCGCGATGACGAGGGGCCCCCTTTTCTAGTGGCTCAGCGCCCCTGGTTGGCCACCGCCGCGGCGGCTGCCTTCGCAGCGGTCGGGTCGAGGTAGGTGCCGCCCAGGGTGAGCGGGCGCAGCTGCGGGTCGAGGTCGTAGCGCAGCGGGATGCCCGTCGGGATGTTCAGCTTCGCGATCGCCTCGTCGGAGATCTGGTCGAGGTGCTTGACGAGGGCGCGCAGCGAGTTGCCGTGCGCGGCCACCAGCACCGTCCGGCCGGCCAGGATGTCCGGCACGATCGAGTCGTACCAGTAGGGCAGCATCCGGTCGACGACGTCCTTGAGGCACTCGGTGCGTGGCATCAGCTCGGTCGGCAGCAGCGCGTAGCGTGGGTCACCCACCTGCGACCACTCGTCGTTGTCGTCGATGGGCGGCGGTGGCGTGTCGTACGACCGGCGCCAGAGCATGAACTGCTCCTCGCCGTACTCGTCGAGGGTCTGCTTCTTGTCCTTGCCCTGCAGGGCGCCGTAGTGGCGCTCGTTGAGCCGCCACGACCGGCGCACGGCGATCCAGTGCCGGTCGGCGGCGTTGAGCGCCAGCTCGGCGGTGCGGATCGCACGGCGCATCACGCTGGTGTGCACGACGTCCGGCAGCAGGCTGTGCTCGCGCATCAACTCGCCGCCGCGCCGCGCCTCGCCCTCGCCCTTCTCGGTCAGGTCGACGTCCACCCAGCCGGTGAAGAGGTTCTTGGCATTCCAGTCGCTCTCACCGTGTCGCAGCAGGACCAGCGTCCCGACGGTGGGCCCTTCGCTCGCAGTCATGCGGATCATCCTGCCTCAACCGCCCGGCGGACACGCGGGCAGCCGTCGTGACGACCACCACGTGAAAAAGCTGATGACCAGCGGATCCGGCCGCCACTAGGGTTGTAAGGCACGCCAGTCACATCGGTCATTACTTGCAAGCGGGGCGCCATATGCGGACGATGCGGAGTTGGTTCCGGGACACCACCGGCGGCCTACCGACCACCTTCTGGTACCTGTGGTCCGGCACTCTGATCAACCGACTCGGCTCGTTCGTCCTCGTCTTCCTCGCCATCTACCTGACTCAGGAACGTGGCTTCTCGGCCTCGCAGGCCGGCCTGGTGATCGGCCTCTGGGGCGTCGGCGGGGCGTTCGGCACGACCGCCGGCGGCACTCTGGCCGACCGGTGGGGCCGCCGGCCGACACTGCTCACCGCCCACGTGGGCGCGGCGGTCATGATGCTCGGGCTCGGGCTGGCCCGCGATCTCTGGGCGGTGGCGCTGGGCGCGCTGCTGCTCGGCATGTTCGCCGAGGCGGCCCGGCCCGCGTTCGGGGCGATGATGATCGACGTGGTGCCGGCGAAGGACCGGCTTCGCGCCTTCTCGCTCAACTACTGGGCGATCAACCTCGGCTTCGCCTGCGCCGCCGTCCTCGCCGGTCTCGCCGCCCAGGCCGACTACCTGCTGCTGTTCGTGGTCGACGCGGCCACCATGCTGATCACCGCGCTGATCATCTTCAGCAAGGTGCCGGAGACCCGACAGGCCGGCCCGGCCGCCGACGTCACGGCAGCGGCGGCTCCACGTGGCGCGCTGCGCACGATCCTCACCGACCGGGTCTACCTCGGCTTCGTGGCACTCAACCTGTTCGCCGCGCTGGTGTTCCTCCAGCACATCTCGATGCTGCCGATCGCGATGGGCGACGACGGCCTGAGCCCGGCCACCTACGGCTCGGTGATCGCGCTCAACGGCATCCTCATCGTGGTCGGACAACTCTTCGTGCCCCGACTGATCCGGGGCCGGAGCCGCTCACACGTGCTCGCGCTGGCATCCGTGGTGATGGGCGTGGGATTCGGACTGACCGCGTTCGCCGGCACCCCGTGGTTCTACGGGCTGACGGTGCTGATCTGGACGGTCGGCGAGATGCTGAACTCGCCCTCCAACTCCACGCTGATCGCCGAACTGTCCCCGGCCGAACTGCGCGGTCGGTACCAGGGCGTGTTCTCCCTCTCGTGGCAGATCGCCGGGGCCAGCGCGCCGATCCTCGGTGGCCTGGTGCGTGAGCACGCCGGCAACGACACCCTCTGGTACGGCTGCGCCGCGCTCGGCCTCCTGACCGCCGTGGCCCACCTGGTGTCCGGGCCGGCCCGGGAACGGCGCGCGACCGCGCTGCGCCGCTCCGGTGAGGCACTCGCACCGACCACCGCGTCCCGTGCGCCACAGCCCGCCGAGGCGTAATGAGTGGCGCGGCGGTGCCGGAGTTCCTACTGTGCAGTGGAAACAGTTAACAACCTGAACTGTCGGGAGGTCGGGTGCACGCCCTGCGGCGCTGGTGGCACGACACCGCAGGCGGACTACCCGCCACCTTCTGGTACCTCTGGGCCGGCCTGCTGATCAACCGGGCCGGCGCGTTCGCCATGCTGTTCCTCTCGCTCTACCTCACCGACGTACGCGGCGCGAGCGAAGGGCTGGCCGGCACCGTGGTCGGCGCGTACGGGGCCGGCGGAGCAGCCGGAGTGCTCCTCGGCGGGGTGCTCGCCGACCGGTGGGGACGCCGGGCGACCCTGCTCGCCGCACACCTGGCCACTGTCGGCCTGATGGTGGCGCTCGCCTTCACCCGCCCCCTGCTGCTGATCGCGATGCTCTCCGCGCTGATCGGCGTGGTCCACTCGATGCCCAGCCCGGCGTTCGTGGCGGCGATCGTCGACGTGGTGCCCGCCGAACGCCGCTCGCGGGCGTTCAACCTTCAGTTCTGGGCGTTCAACCTCGGCATGGCTGTCGCCTCGCTGCTCGCCGGGGTCCTGGCCGAGGCCAGCTTCACCGCGCTGTTCCTTGTCGACGCGGGCGCCACACTGACCGCCGCCGTCGTGATCGCCTGGAAGGTGCCCGAAACCCTGCGGCTGACCCGACCAGCGGCAGGCCCACCGCCCGTCACAGTCGCGGCACCGAAATCCATCCGGGCCCGTCGGCCCGGACTGCACACGGCACTCACCGACCGCACCTTCCTGGTCTTCGTCGGGCTCACCTTCGTGCTGGCCGTACTCACCATGCAGACGTCGACCATCATGCCG
The DNA here is from genome assembly GCF_040649495.1 of Micromonospora sp. NPDC048947. NCBI lineage: Bacteria > Bacillati > Actinomycetota > Actinomycetes > Micromonosporales > Micromonosporaceae > Micromonospora > Micromonospora sp. NPDC048947. The sequence goes on along the minus strand of NZ_JBEZFO010000013.1, from coordinate 59,088 downwards.
CTGGCAATGCGCGCGGACGGCCTCGGACCATCGGCGTACGGGCTGGTGGTGGCGCTCGGCGGCGCGCTGATCGTGGTCGGGCAGTTGTTCGTGCCCCGGCTGATCGACAGGCACCGCAAGCACGTGGTGCTGTCCGCCTCCACGGCGCTGCTCGCGCTCGGTTTCGGGGCGCTCGCCATCGCCGAAGAACTCGCCATCTACCTGGGTGCCGCTGTGATCTGGACGGTCGGCTCGATGCTCGCCGCCCCGCCCAACGCGCAGATCAACGCGGACCTGGCGCCACCGCAGCTACGAGCGCGCTACCAGTCGGTCTTCTACCTGACGTTCCCAGCCGCGGCGTTCGTCGCGCCCACCCTCGGCGGGGTGAGCCTCCAGCACCTCGGCGACCGGCACTGGTTGATCGTGGGCGGGCTGGGTCTGCTGGCCGCGCTCGGACACCTGCTCGCCGGGCCACCCCGGGAGCGGCACGTCGCCGCGCTGCGCCGGGTCGTCGACCCGGAGCCGACGACCCCCGCAGACCGCGTACCGGTCGGCTAACCGACGTAAAGCGCCCACCACGTCCCTGAGGTCGTGGTGGGCGCTCGCCGGCGGGGCCGGCGGCGGCGGGCAACACTCACCCCCGTAAGCATCGCCCGCTCACGCCGCCGGTCCAAACAGGTGGGAACCGTCCCCCAACGGTTATTCCACCCGTCCCCTCGCGCCTCGTCTGGTGCGCGGATCTGATCGATCCGCCGCTCCCCCGAACGTTTCCAAACGTGGCGCGGTGCAATAAAGCTAGTTCGCCCGGATTCTGGATTCAACCCAGAACGGCTGTCTCGCCGGTCACAACTGGCGAGTATCCGCTGCTCCGGCCTCGTCCGTTGGCAACAGCCGGGTACCCGTCGGCCATTCCCGCAAACACCTCAACCGTCTTCCCGATCGGGTGACTCGGTCCGGAAGAAGCTGCTCTGGCGGCCGTTCCGCAACTGCTCCTGATAAATCAGGTTCAGCCGCCGCAGGTCAAACGTGTAGAACCACTCATCCCAGGTGATCTCGCGAATCCGGCTGCTTTCCCGGTATCCGGGAATGTTGAAGGTCAACACACCCGCCCGGCCATCCCGCTCGGTGCCGGCGATGGTCGCCGGCCTGGCCCCGCGTTCCCGGGCCCACCGCTGGATCACCTCGTGGTTCGCCGTGATCAAACTCCGTCCCGGCCGCTCCGGTCGGTCACTGATCGACGAGATCACCTGCGAACTGCGGACCGACCGCCCCGTACCCCGTCCGGTCCGGATCCCGCCGGCCGCCGTCGCGCCACCGGTCGACGGCGTCAACGTGCGCTTCGCCGCCGTGCTCTTCGCCGGTGCGGTGCGCTTCGCCGTCGTACGCTTCGCCGCCGTGCTCTTCGCCGGTGTCGTGCGCTTCGCCGTCGCGCTCCTGGCCGGTGTCGCGCGCTTCGCCGCCGGCCGCGCCGGTGCCTTCTTCGCCGGCGCCTTCCGCGCGGGTGCCGTACGCGCCGTCGCCGTCTTACGGGCCGCCGTGGTCTTCCGCGCCGCCGCGGTCTTGCGGGCGGCCGTGGTCTTCCGGGCGGCGGTGGTCCTGCTCGCGGCCGTGGTCTTGCGGGCGGCCGTCGACGTCGCCGCTGTCGTCCTCTTCGTGGCGGTCGCCTTCTTCGCCGGCGCCCTCTTCGCCGCCGCCGTCGACTTCCGCCCGGCGGTCGCCTTCGTTGCGGCGGCCCGCTTCGCGGGCGCGCTCTTGTTCGCCGGCGAAGCCTTCGCGCGGCTCGACGCCGGCCTGGCCGCCGACTTCTTGGTGGCGGCGGCACGACCCGCCGACGCCCTGGTGCCGGCGGCCCGGCCCGACGGGCCGGTGCTGCTCCGACCCGCGCCGGCCCGCATCGAGCGCACCAACTGTTTCACCAGCTCCGGCTTGCGCAGTGCGGAGATCCCGGAGACCCCGCGTTTGCGCAACTGCCCGCGGATGTCGTCCACCCGCATCCGGGAAATCTCCGACTCGGAGACTCCGGGCGTTCCCGGCGTCTGGTTGCCGGCCTGTCGCTTGGTAGTGGTCGCAGTCGCGCCGCGACCTGAGCTGTTCCGCTGAGCCATGGGACGCTCCGCTCCTTGGCACTCCGTCATCGGCGCGCGGGGGTCCCTTGCCGCACCGCGCGGTGCGGCATACCCGTCAGGAGCACTCCGAACCACAGTCAACTCGCCATGGTCGTGCTGGATCCAGGATCGAGTGGCATCGCCGCGTCGGCGACACCACTACTTCCTGGTTCGAGCACGATCTTCCGGCGGGGGCGGGCGCGGGCACCGGGTGCCGGGTGCCGGTGCGCGGGCCCGGGATCAGGTCGGGTCGGGGCCGGTGCCGGAGGGCTCGAAGAGGTGGGCGAAGGCGGCCAGGTTGGCTGTCGACTCGCCCCGCTTCACCCGCCACTCGTACTCCCGCCGGATCGAACTGCCGAAGCCGATCTCCAGCATCGTGTCGAACGACTCGTCGGCGTACGTGAGCACCGCGCCGAACAGTCGATCCAACTCGTCGGCGTCCACGCCGGCCGGGTTGACCCGACCGGTCAGGTACACGTCGCCGACCGCGTCGGTGGAGAAGGAGACCCCGTACATCCGGGCGTTGCGCTGCAACAGCCAGGCCCACAGCTCCTCGCGGCGCTCGTCCGGCTGACGCATCACGAACGCTTCGATCCGCAGCGCGTGCTCGCCGACGATCAGGTTGCAGATCGTCTTGAGCTTGTGGGTGCCCGGCAGCGTCACCGCGTACGAGCCGGGGCCGGTCGACTCCCAGGCCAGGTCCCGCTCGGCACAGACCGACTCGATCAGGGTCGCAAGATCGCTCTTCGGGCTCACCGGACCCACTCTACGACCGACCCGGCTCGCGCACCGGGTGACGACGGGCTGCCCCGGGTCACCAGGAACAGGAGAGGGCCGGGTCACCCGCCAGGTCGGCAGCGAGCCGGGCACGGTGCCCGGCGATCGCCTCGCCGTAGACCCCGAGCAGACCGGCGACCGTACGGTCCCAGGAGAAGTGCCGGGCGTGCTGCTCGGCGCCTCGGGCCAGCACCGAGCGCAGCGCCCGGTTCGGCAGCAGGCCAGCCATCGCACGGGCCCAGTCGACCGGGTCGTGACCGTCGATCAGCACCCCACTGACCTGGTCCCGGACGGCGGTGACCAGCCCTCCCACGGCGGCGGCCAGCACCGGCGTACCGCAGGCCTGCGCCTCCAGGGCGACCAGCCCGAACGATTCGTTGTGCGACGGCACCGCGACCAGGTCCGCCGCTCGGAACAGGGCCGGAAGGTCGTCCCCGGTGAGCGGCGGCAGGAACCGCACCCCGTCGCTGACCCCGAGCTTAGCGGCCAACTCGATCAGGGCGGTCGGCCGATCCAGCCCACTGCCGCTGGGCCCGCCGCAGATCACCACCGTCACCTGATCGGCCAGCGCCGGATCGCGCTCACGCAGCGCGGCGATCGCGCGGATCAGCACGTCGGGGGCCTTGAGCGGCTGGATCCGACCGACGAAGGCAACCACGTACCCGTCGACTGGAAGCCCCAGCCGGCGACGGGTCTGGCGGGCCGCCGCGGACCTGTCGCCCGGCGCGGGCCGGAACCGGGCCAGGTCGACACCCGGCTGCACGACGGACACCCGGGTCGGATCGGCGTCGTATCGGTCGAGTAGGTCGCTGGCCTCGAACCGGGTGTTGGCGACCAACCGGTCCGCCTCGGCGACCACCTGTTCCTCGCCGATGACCCGGGCCTTGGGCTCCGGCCGGTCACCGGCCGCGAGCTGGGCGTTCTTGACCTTCGCCAGGGTGTGCGCGGTGTGCACCAGCGGCACCCCCCAGCGCTCCTTGGCCAGCCAGCCGACCTGCCCGGAGAGCCAGTAGTGGGAGTGGATCAGGTCGTAGTGGCCGGGCGGACGGGACGCCTCCGCGCGCAGCACCCCCGCGGTGAAGGCGCAGAGCTGACCGGGCAGCTCCTCCTTGGTGAGGCCCTCCAGGGGGCCGGAGGTGATGTGCCGAACCTGCACTCCGGGCGCCATCTCGACCACCGGGGGAAGGTCACCGGAGGTGGCCCGGGTGAAGATCTCCACCTCCACGTTGGCCTCGGCGAGACGCCGAGCCACTTCGAGGATGTAGACGTTCATTCCGCCGGCATCACCCGTGCCGGGCTGGTGCAGGGGGGAGGTGTGTACCGACAGGGTGGCGATGCGGCGCGGCCGGGGCCACGGCTGGGCACCTCGCTGACGCCCGACACCGGTGTGCATATCCGCCACATCCGCTCCTTCTTCACGGTTGATGCCGTCTCGCACGACCGGCGCTTCTCGGTCAACCTGTACGCCGGATGTCATCTTCCCCATCGGGCGTCGGAAATTCCCCGGCGCGGCCCCCCGGCGTGACGGACCTCATCACCGAACGCCCGCCAATGGCCGCCGTACGCCCGGTCGGGGCCGGTCGGACGCCCGCTGTGACAATGGCCTGATGACCTCAGTCGCCATCGTCACCGGAGCGTCCAGCGGGATCGGCGCGGCCACCGCCCGCCGGCTCGCCGCCGAGGGCTTCCACGTGCTCGCCGCCGCCCGCCGCGCCGAACGGCTCACCGACCTGGTCGCCGAGATCACCGCCGCCGGCGGGCAGGCCACCGCCGTGACCTGCGACATCACCTCGGACGAATCGGTGGCCCGGCTCGCCGAGGCCGCCGCCCAGGCACCCGGGCCGGTCACGCTCCTGGTCAACAACGCCGGCGGAGCGCGCGGGCTGGACCCGGTCGAGTCCGGCTCGGTCGCCGACTGGCAGTGGATGTACGACGTGAACGTGCTCGGCACCCTGCGGGTCACCCAGGCGCTGCTGCCGGCGCTGGAAGCCTCCGGCTCCGGCACCATCGTGGTGGTCTCCTCCACTGCCGGCCTGACCGTGTACGAGGGCGGGGGCGGCTACACCGCCGCGAAGCACGCGCAGACCGCCATCGCCGGCACGCTCCGCCTGGAGCTGTGTGGCCGGCCGCTGCGAGTCATCGAGATCGACCCGGGCATGGTGAAGACCGACGAGTTCGGGCTGGTCCGCTTCGAGGGCGACGCGGAACGGGCAGCCGCCGTCTACGCAGGGGTGCCGGGGCCACTGGTCGCCGAGGACGTCGCCGACTGCATCGCCTGGTGCGCCACCCGTCCCGAGCACGTCAACATCGACCGGCTGGTGGTCCGCCCCCGGGCACAGGCCGCCCAGCACAAGGTGCACCGGGTCTAGGGCCTGTTTCATGAGGGCGGTCGAGCCGAGGCGGAGTCCGGGCAAGGCGCGGTTTGGTCCGGATACCGGTGTCGTATCCGGACCAGACCGCAACGCCGCCGGTCGTCGTCCGGGCCCGCCGGAGGCCGGCCAGTTCTTATGAAACAGGCCCTAGCAGTGCTGCGCGAGAAGTGAGCCGGGTTTGCGAGCCCGCAGTCGCGAACGGAGATTGACCTTGAGGTCGACATGAGCCCCGCGGCGCGGCGGCGGCCGTTCGGCGTGGTCACGCGCGGCACGACGAACCCGAACCGGCTCCGTCGGGTGGACAACTGGATCGTCGCCACCTGCGCCGACCGGCTGTTGGCGGCGGACGACCCGCTGGTGGTCGACCTCGGCTACGGCGCCACCCCGGTGACCGCTGTGGAGTTGCGCGCTCGACTGGCCGCCGGGGTCCGTCCGGACGTACGGCTGGTCGGGTTGGAGATCGACGCCGCCCGGGTGGCCGCCGCGGCGCCGGCCGCCGACCCACCCGGGCTGACGTTCGCCAGAGGTGGGTTCGAGTTGGCCGGGCTCCGGCCGGTGCTGGTCCGCGCGTTCAACGTGCTGCGACAGTACGACGAGAGCGAGGTGGCCGAAGCCTGGCAGACGATGACCGCAGCGCTCGCCCCCGGCGGAGTGCTCGTCGAGGGCACGTGTGACGAGTTGGGGCGGCTCGCCAGTTGGCTGCTGATCGACGCCGACGGCCCGCAGACGCTGACCCTGGCCGCGAAGCTCACCACGCTGGGCAGCCCCGCCGAACTGGCCGAGCGACTACCCAAGGCGCTGATCCACCGCAACGTTCCCGGTGAGCCGGTGCACGGGCTGATCCGCGCCCTGGACGACGCCTGGCAGGCCGCCGCCCCGTACGCCACCTTCGGCCCCCGCCAACGCTGGCTGCACGCGGTGACCCGCCTCCGCGAAACGGGCTGGCCCATCCTCGGCAACCCCACCCGCTGGCGCCAGGGCGAACTAACCCTCCCCTGGCCCCTCCCCTAACCCACCCCACAGGCCCCACCACGCCCACCACACCCCCCACGCCGATCTTGCACTTTCGGTCGTTGATTCGCCCCTGTTGTGGCCGTTATGTCCCCGCAGAAACTGCAAGATCGCGGGGGCAGGGGTGGGGGCAGGGTTGGGGGCAGGGGTGGGGTGGGGTGGGGGTTAGAGGGTGCAGTTGATGAGGACTGGTTCGGGGTGCAGGGTTACGCCGAAGCGGGCGTGGACCTGATCGCTGATGGTGCGGGCCAGGGCGAGCAGGTCGCTGGTGTGGGCGGTGCCGCTGCGGTTGGTCAGGGCCAGTGTGTGCTTGCTGGAAATGGCCACTCCACCCTCGCCGGGGTGGCCCTTGGCGAAGCCGGCCTTGTCGATCAGCCAGGCGGCGCTCACCTTGACCAGGCCGTCCGCTCCGGGCCAGGCGGGCGGGTCGCCCAGCTCGGCGGAGCGTTCCAGGAGCTGTTCGTACGTCGCGCGGTCGAGCACCGGGTTGGTGAAGAAGGAGCCGACCGAGCGAGTGTCCGGGTCGTTGGCGTCGAGCACCATCCCCTTGCCCGCCCGCAGCCGCAGCACCACCGCTCGGGCGTCGGCCAGCGGCACCTGCTCGCCCACCTCGACACCGAGGGCTCGGGCCAGTTCCGCGTAGCGCACCGGCCCGGAGAGCGGGGACCTGGCGAGTCGGAAGTCGACCGAGAGCACCACCCAGCGGTCCATGTACTTGAAGATGCTGCCCCGGTAGGCGAAGCCGCATTCGGCTGCGGGGATGACCTGGCGGGTGCCCTCGACCCGGTCGTACACCTCGACGCCGGTGATCGTCTCGGCGACCTCCTGGCCGTACGCGCCGACATTCTGGATCGGGGTGGCACCGGTCGAGCCGGGGATGCCGGACAGGCATTCGAGCCCGGCCCAGCCGTTGGCGACAGTGGCGGCGACCAGGTCGTCCCAGGGCTCGCCGGCGTCGACCCGTACGGTGACCGAGGTGGCGTCCTCGGCGATGACCCGCATGCCACGGGAGCGCACCAGCACGACGGTGCCGGGGAAGCCGGCGTCGCCGATCACCACGTTGCTGCCCCCGGCCAGGATCAGGACCGGCTCCGCCGCGGCGCGTACCGCGTGGACGAGTTCGTCGGCACTGCCGGCGGCCACGATCCGCTCGGCCGGCCCACCCGTTCGCAGGGTGGTGTAGCCGGCGAGTGGACCGGGGATGGCACGATCGGCGTCGGTTGTCGGCTGGGCGGAGGCGTCTGGCACGCCCTTCACCTTAGGCTGACAAGTAGCCGTGGCACCCACTGGTCGCCCGGCACCCCCGGGAGGATGGCGATGAGCAGACTGCAGGGCAGCAAGGATTTCTGGATCGGGGCGCTCCGGACGGAGGGTCCGGCTTTCGCGGCAGCGGTGGCCGAGGCGCCGCCGGAGACACCGGTGCTGTCCTGTCCGGGCTGGACGGTCAACGACCTCACACTGCACATGGCTGGCCTCTACCACTGGATTTCGTCTTTCGCCGGTTCCGGCCAGACCGGCCAACCGCCTCGGCGGGAGAAGATCGAGGCTGACCCGGGCGTGAACGCGCTCCAGTTGTGGCAGCAGGGTTACGACCGGGTGATGACCGTCTTCGACGGGCTCGATCCCGAGGCACCGGCCTGGAACTGGGCTCCGCAGCCGAAGAAGGCCGGCTTCTGGCCGCGTCGGATGGCGCACGAGACGGCTGTGCACCGCTGGGACGCCCAGCTCGCCATCGCGGCTGGTGACCCGGTGGAGGCGAAGCTCGCGGCCGACGGGGTGAGCGAGGTGCTGGACACCTGGCTGCCGGCGGGCCGGCGGCAGGTTCCGGGTACCTGGCACGGGGTCGTGCAGCTCTGCGCGACCGATGCGGCCCAGGAGTGGTATCTGCGGTTGCGCGGCGAGGGGGTGGCGCTGCTCGACACCGCGACCATCTTCGACCACGACGATCACCACGCCCGCGCCCAGGTCAGCGGCACCGCGAGCGACCTGCTGCTGGCGCTCTGGGGTCGGGTGAGCTTCGAGACGCTGGACGTCGTCGGCGACCGCACCCTGTTGAACGGTCTGCGCACCGGCTGACCGACCGACAACGAACGAGGGCGTCACCCCGGCGGGGGTGACGCCCTCGTCGATGTTGGGGCATCCCCGCCTACCGGGCGACGCCGCCCCCGGCGAGCGTTCATCACGGGAACGCAACGCAGAGAGAGCGCTCTCTTGACAGTGCGTTGGTGACCCACCACAGTGTCGTGAGAGCGCTCTCTTAGCCATCTGCCATCACCCCGCCCGCCTTGAGAGAGGTCGATAACCAATGGCTGTCATCCCGCGCCGCCGCCTCGCCGCAGTGGCCCTCGTCGCCGCCACCGCCCTGCTCGTCACCTCTGGCTGCGGCGGCGGTGACGAGCCGGGCGACGGACCGGTCACCCTGACCGTCGACGTCTTCGGCCAGTTCGGCTACGAGCAGCTCTACCAGGAGTACATGACCGCGAACCCCGGCGTGAAGGTCGTCGAGCGCGGCACCGGCACCAACCTCGACGAGTACTCGCCGAAGCTCACCCAGTGGCTCGCCGCCGGCCGGGGCGCCGGCGACGTGGTGGCCATCGAGGAGGGCCTGCTTGTCGAGTACAAGGCCAACCCGGCCAACTTCGTCAACCTGCTGGACCACGGCGCCGCCGACCTCAAGGGCAACTTCCTGGAGTGGAAGTGGAACGCCGGCCTGACCGCCGACGGCAAGCAGCTCATCGGCCTCGGCACCGACGTCGGCGGCATCGCCATGTGCTACCGCAAGGACCTCTTCCAGAAAGCCGGCCTGCCCACCGAGCGGGAGGCGGTCTCGAAGCTCTGGCCCACCTGGCCGGACTACATCGCCACCGGCGAGAAGTTCGCCGCCGCGAAGACCGGCGCGTCCTTCCTCGACGGGGCGACGAACACCTTCAACACCATCCTGTTGCAGACCGCCGGCAACACCTCCGGCTACAGCTACTACGACACCAGCGAGAAACTGGTCGTGGACAGCAACCCGGCCGTGCGACAGGCGTGGGACACCACAATGGACATCATCGACTCGGGCCTCTCCGGCAAGTACGGCTCCTGGTCGGAGGAGTGGGTCTCCGCCTTCAAGCAGTCGAAGTTCGCCACCATCGCCTGCCCCGCCTGGATGACCGGCGTCATCGAGGCCAACGCCGGAACTGACGCCCAGGGCAAGTGGGACATCGCCCGGGTGCCCGGCAACGGCGGCAACTGGGGTGGGTCGCACCTCGCCGTGCCCAAGCAGAGCAAGCACCAGGCCGAGGCGATCAGGCTGGCCAAGTTCCTGACCAGCGCCAAGGGGCAGATCGGGGCGTTCAAGGCCAAGGGTCCGCTGCCCTCCTCGCCGCAGGCGCTCGACGACCCGGCGATCACCGGCGCGACCAACGCGTACTTCTCGGGGGCACCGGTCGGCGCCATCTTCGGCACCGGCGCGAAGAGCCTGAAGCCGGTCTACATGGGCCCGAAGAACCAGGCCGTACGGACCGAGGTGGAGAACGCCGTACGGACCGTGGAGCTGGGTCAGCGCAGCCCCGCGCAGGGCTGGACCGACGCGGTGACCAACGCGAAGAAGGCCGCCGCCAAGTAGCCCAACCAGCGTGCGTGCGGGCGGGCTCCGACGACCGGAGTTCCGCCCGTAGTGCGGAAAGGAGTTCCCGGGCATGACCGTCCAGCTCGACGCCCGCCCGCCGGTGGTACCGGCGCCCCAGCGTTCGCCAGGCCGGCTCAGCCGGCTCGACACCCGGTACTCGCCGTACCTCTACGTCGCCCCGTTCTTCCTGATCTTCGGCATCTTCGGGGCGTACCCGCTGGCGTACACCTTCTGGGTCTCGCTGCACGACTGGGACCTGCTCGGAGCCGACCACCCCTTCGTCGGGGCGGAGAACTACACCCGGCTGCTGGCCGACGCGGACTTCTGGCACGCGCTGGTGAACACGCTGGGCATCTTCGTGATCTCCACGGTGCCGCAGTTGCTCGCCGCGCTCTGGCTGGCCAACCTCCTCAACCGGGGCCTGCGCGCCCGCACCGGCTGGCGGATGGCGGTGCTCGTCCCCAACGTGACCTCCACGGCCGCGGTGGCGATCGTCTTCGGGGTGCTCTTCGGCCGCGAGTTCGGGATGATCAACTGGTTGCTCGACCTGGTCGGGGTGGACGCCATCGGCTGGAAGTCCAACCGGTTCGCCTCCTGGGTGGCCATCTCCGCGATGGTCGACTGGCGGTGGACCGGCTACAACGCGCTGATCCTGCTGGCCGCGATGCAGGCCATCCCCCGCGACCTGTACGAGGCCGCGGCGATCGACGGCGCCGGCCGGGCCCGGCAGTTCTGGTCGGTCACCGTGCCGCTGCTCAAGCCGACGATCATCTTCTGCACCATCATCGCCACCATCGGCGGCCTGCAACTCTTCACCGAGCCCCGGATGTTCAACTCCGGCACCAACCCGATCCGCGGCGGACCGCTGCGCGAGTCGCAGACGCTGACCATGTACATGTTCGAGAACGCCTTCGCCCCGCACTACAACTTCGGGTACGGCTCGGCCGTGGCCTGGCTGCTCTTCGCGCTCATCGCGATCGTCGCGGCCGTCAACGTGCTGCTCCTGCGCCGCCTCGGCGGGGACCGACCGCAGAAGGGAGCGGCACGATGAGCCGACTCTGGCGGGCCAGCCCGCTCACCTACCTCGCCCTGGTCGTCGCCGCCGGCCTGTCGGTCTTTCCGATCTGGTGGATGTTCGTCGTCGCCAGCCGCAGCAACGACGCGATGGGCCAGCTGCCACCCCCGGTCACGCCCGGCGGCAACCTGGGCGCCAACATCGCCCGGCTGTTCGACAACCCCGACGCGTACTTCCTGACCGGTCTGATCAACTCGGCGATCGTGGCCACCACTGTCACAGTGTCAGTGGTGTTCTTCTCCAGCCTGGCCGGGTTCGCCTTCGCCAAGCTCAGGTTCCGTGGCCGCAACGCGATGCTGCTGGTGATCATCGCGACCATGATGGTGCCGACCCAGCTCGGCGTGATCCCGCTCTACCTGCTCATGACCAAGCTGCAGTGGAACGACCGGCTGCCCGCGGTCATCGTCCCGGTGCTGGTCACCGGGTTCGGGGTGTTCATGATGCGGCAGTACGCCGGCCAGGCGGTCAGTGACGAGCTGATCGAGGCCGCCCGGATGGACGGTTGTGGCACCGCCCGGATCTGGTGGCACGTCGTGCTGCCCGCGCTGCGCCCGGCCGCCGCCGTCCTCGGCCTGCTCACCTTCATGACCACCTGGAACGACTTCCTCTGGCCGTACGCTGTACTGAACGATCCGGCGAATCCGACGGTGCAGCTGTCCCTACGAGCGCTGTCGGACGGGTACTACCAGGACATGTCGCAGGTGTTCACCGGAACGGCCATCGCGACGCTGCCCCTGCTACTGGTCTTCGTGTTGTTCGGCCGGCAGATCATCGGCGGAATCATGGAAGGTGCGGTCAAGGCGTGAACGAGCGGAGCGAGCCAACCAACCGGTCCAGCAACGAGATCCGGTTTCCCGAACACTTCCTCTGGGGGGCGGCCACCGCCGCGTACCAGATCGAGGGTGCGGCCCGCGACGACGGTCGCGGACCGTCCATCTGGGACACCTTCAGCCGTACGCCCGGCAAGGTGTACCAGGGCCACACCGGCGACGTCGCCTGCGACCACTACCACCGGTACGCCGACGACGTGGCGCTGATGGCCGAGCTGGGTCTGCGGGCGTACCGGTTCTCCGTCGCCTGGCCGCGGATCCAGCCCGACGGCACCGGCCCGGCCAACCCCCGTGGGCTGGACTTCTACGACCGGCTCACCGACACGCTGCTCGATCGGGGAATCGACCCGATCGTCACCCTCTACCACTGGGACCTGCCGCAGGCCCTCGGCGACCGGGGTGGCTGGACCAACCGGGACACCGCCGAGCACTTCGCCACCTACGCCACGGCGGTGTACGCCCGCCTCGGCGACCGGATCGACGTGTGGACCACGCTCAACGAGCCGTGGTGCTCGGCCTACCTCGGTTACGCCAACGGGCTGCACGCTCCGGGTGAGCAGGATCCGGCGGCGGCCTTCACCGCCGTACACCATCTGCTGTTGGGGCACGGCCTGGCGGCGCGGGCGTTGCGCGCGGCCGGCGCACGCAGCGTGGGCGTCACTGTCAACCCGGCCGACGTACGCCCGGCCGACCCGCAGAGCGCTGCCGACGCCGCCGCGGTGCGCCTTGTCGACGGCCTGCACAACCGGATCTTCCTCGACCCGCTGCTGGCCGGCGGCTACCCGGACGACGTCCGCGAGCACGTGGCCCGGATCGTCGAGCCGACGTTCATCCGCGACGGCGACGAGAAGGTGATCGCCGCCCCGATCGACCTGCTCGGCATCAACTACTACGCCCCGAGTTACGTGGCCGGTCGGCCCGACGGCGCAGGCAACGTCGCGTACCCGGGCACCGAGGGCGCTGTGCACTTCCTGCCGCCGGCCGGGCCGCTCACCGACATGGGTTGGATGATCGAACCGGCCGGGCTCACCCGGCTGCTGGAGCGGATCGCCGCCGACTATCCCGGTGTGCCGCTGCTGATCACCGAGAACGGTGCGGCGTTCCCCGACAAGCCCGGCGCCGACTCGCCCGACGGCCCGACGCAGGTGATCGACGCCGATCGCATCGCCTACCTCGACGGGCACCTCCGTGCGGCGCACGATGCGATCTCCCGGGGCGTGGACCTGCGCGGTTATCTCGTATGGTCATTCCTGGACAACTTCGAGTGGGCGGAGGGTTACCGCAAGCGGTTCGGGATCGTGCACGTCGACTACCTGACCCAGCGGCGCACACCGAAGGCCAGCGCCCGGTGGTACCAGGAGGTGATCTCCCGGAACGGGCTGTGACGAGCGGGGGAAAGCGCGATGACGACGGCGCAGCGGCCGACGCTCGAAGCGGTGGCAGCGCGGGCCGGGGTGTCCCGCGCCACCGTTTCCCGGGTGGTCAACGGGTCCACCACCGTCGCCGAACCGATCCGCGAGGCGGTCACCCGGGCGGTCGCCGAGTTGGGGTACGTCCCCAACCTGGCGGCCCGCAGCCTGGTCACCCAGCGCACCGACTCGATCGCCCTGGTCATGCCGGAGGCGGCCACCCGGGTCTTCTCCGACGACCAGGTCTTTCCCGGCATCATCCGGGGCGTCAGCCAGGAGTTGGAGGCGGCCGACAAGCAACTGGTGCTGATGCTCGCCGGCTCACCGGCCGGGCACCACCGGGTCGAGCGGTACACCACCGGTCGGCACGTCGACGGCGTGCTCTTCGCGTCGCTGCACGGTGCCGACCCGCTGCCCGGCACGCTGGCCCGACTCGGCATCCCGGTGGTGGTCAGCGGCCGGCCGCTCGGCGACGTGCCCGTCCCGTACGTCGACGTCGACCACGTGGCCGGGGTGACAGCGGCCGTCCGGCACATGATCGACAGCGGTCGCCGACGGATCGCGACGATCGCCGGGCCACAGGACATGGTCGCCGGGATCGAACGACTCAGCGGTTACCGCAGCACTGTCGCCGACGCGGGGCTGCCCGAGCTGATCGCCATCGGTGACTTCACCCGGGAATCCGGGTCGGCGGCGATGCGCCGCCTGCTCGCCGAGCATCCCGACCTCGACGGCGTCTTCGCCGCCTCCGACCTGATGGCGCACGCCGCCCTGCGGACGCTGCGCGAGGCCGGTCGGCGGGTGCCCGACGACGTGGCGGTGGTCGGCTTCGACGACATCGAGACCGCTGCCTACACCGAGCCGCCGCTGACCACCGTCCGGCAGCCGATCGTGGAACTCGGCCGCCGGATGACCCGCCAACTGCTCCGGCTGGCCGCCGGGGAGAGCATCGAGCAGGCGGTCATGCTGCCCACCGAGCTGATCCGTCGCGCCTCCGCCTGACCGCGCCAGGCGGTTAATGCGTCGCTCGGGGCAGGCGATCCTGGTTAGCCTCGCCGACATGCCGGATCCTGTCGCACTGCTCAGCTGTCTCCACCAACTCGTCGAGGTCGAGGCCGTCGCCGCCGTCCGGACGGGGGCCTGACATGCGGATACGTGAGGCGCGGCCGGACGACGCGCCGGGCGTGGTGGCGCTACGGGCGACGGTCTACCCGTACCTGGTGCGCGGGGTCGAGTCGACCCGCAAGATGATCGCCGAGCCGGTACCGGGCAGGGACTGGGCCGCCTTCGTGGCCGAGGTCGATGCCCAGATCGTCGGATGGGTGACGGCGCAACGCAACGCGTCGACCTCTACGGCGGGTTTCGGTGACATCACCCTCCTGCACGTGCACCCCGAGCACCGGCGGCGCGGCATCGGCACCGCCCTGTTGACGACCGCCACGGGTCACCTCGCCCCGCTGGGGGTCCACCGGCTCCGCGCCTTCGCCCAGCCGGAGGCGCTGCCGTTCGCCAGTCAGCACGGCTACGAGCCCAGTCGCGAGCTGCGCTTCTCGGCGCTCGACCTGAATCCGGCACCCGCGCTGCCCGACCCGGCACCAGGCGTACGGCTGCGTCCGATCGCGGAAATCGACCCGCACCGGCTCTACACGGCGGACGTGATCGCGGCGCTGGATGAGCCGGGCGACGTACCGGTCGACTCGATTGGCTACGAGGACTGGCTGTACGACGTCTGGGACAACCTCGGCCTGGACAAGAGAGCCAGCACCGCTGTCGAGGTCGACGGGGAGGTGGCCGCGTTCAGCCTGGTGAAGCGGGACGGGGACCGGATGTGGTCGGACTTCACCGGCAGCGTCCCTGCGTACCGGGGACGGGGGCTGGCCCGGCTGGCCAAGACGGCGGCGCTGCACCGGGCCGCCGCGAACGGCGTACGCGTCGCGTACACCTCGAACGACGAGGCGAACGCGCCGATGCTGGCAATCAACGCCCGACTGGGCTACCGCCCGGTGGCAGCCGAGTGGAGCTGCCTGGCCGAGCTGACCTGATCATCAGTCACCCTCAGTACGAGAGCGGATCAGCTGCTCAACGGCGATCTACCGGCCGTGAGCGGCGGGCCAGGGACAACCACCCGAGAAAGCGGGTGTGCATCACCGCGAGATCCGGGCGACCGCCCAGGCCGTACATGTCGTCGACGGCCTCCTGCATCGATGAGGCCAGGTAGAACGCCAAAGCGATCGAATGACCATAGAACTCGGCAATGAGGTTGAGTTGAGCCGGACCGCAGGGCCAAGGCGCAGCACAGTTGCGACACAGCCAAGCAGGACGCATCGGCAGGTGCGGCCGAGGGCGAGTGGTCATCCGACCCTCACCTGACCACGACGTATCTGCCGGCGGGTCGTCGGCCGAGCGGTCGACACCGGAGCATCCGGCCAGATCAGCCCGGACATCTGGACGAAGAGCGACCGCCGAACGACCGCCTCGCCCTTCGGGCCTAGCTCGTAGCCCTCAATCCAGAGCCAGCCGTCATAAGTGACCCAGTTGGGAAGCCTGATCACTCGGACGAAGATCGGCCGGAGGAACTGCACACTCGCGGCGCGAGTCAGGTGCAGGACATCGCCCGACTTCACCGTCCGCGCGGACCCGCTCACCGGGCCATCCAACGGCGGTCCGCAACACGATTGACCCGTAACCCCGGGCGCGGCACCGGGCCGATGGTTCCGGGTGGCCACGGGACCGGCGGGCGCTCCACGGGTGCGGGCGCCGGTTTCGGTTGCGGTGCAGGTCGCTCCTCGGGCATGTCTCCCCCTCCGGTGGTCTAGGAGGACCGCCCCGAAGTGCTCGGCCACGGGGCGGCCCGGGCAGCCCTCGCTGGATTTCGCTTCCACCAGCGGTACCGCTTATCCGCACGGTTTCAGCGGGTACCGGACGCCTCTACCGTCCGTGTGCGACCATCGGGGACGTCTAGGAAAGGTCCCCTTGCGATGACGCGGAACGACGCCCTCGGACAAGCCCTCAGATCGACGGGGCTGACCGTTGCTGACCTGGCCGAGAAATGTGGTGTGGATCCGAAGACGGTTGAGCGGTGGATCAGCAGGGGTCGCGTTCCTCACCCCCGCTCCCGGATGCGGGCCGCCGGGGTGTTGGGTCAGGATGTAGAAGTGCTATGGCCCGAAGTCGTCCGCCGCGCTATCAAGGTCGGTTCAGATCGTGAGCTGGTCGGCGTGTACGCGCGCCGATCCGACCTTCCGCGTTCGTTATTCCGCGAGTTGATCAACAAAGCAGATACCCGGTTGTGGTTCGGCGGGTACACGAGTTACTTCGTCTGGCTCGAGGTACCCAACGCCGCCACCACGCTCGGCGCAAAGGCTCAGGGCGGCGCAGATGTGCGTTTCCTGCTCGGTGACCCCGGCAGCACGGTCACCACAGCGCGAGAGCGTATTGAGGCCACTCCCCTCACGCTCGCGACCCGCATAGCCATGACTCAGGCCGAGATCGCGAAGTCTCCGGAACCCCTTGCCGTCCGACTGTCAGAACGGCATGCTGCCATGTCCGTTTGGATCTTCGATGACGAGGCGATAGTGGCTACGCATATCGGCGCACGTCTAGGGCAGGACTCAGTAACGATGCACCTCCGCCGCCGGGAGGCCGGCGGTCCATTCGATCGTTACGTGGAGCACTTCGAGTCCCTCTGGGATGACGCCCGGGCGGCGTAGCCGCAGTGGACCAGCAGAGCGGCGTCGGTGCAGTGATCACTTGATGGTGAGTAGTTCAAAGCCGCTCGTGGGAACTACTCATCAACACCGTTGCGTAAGGCGATCGGTTGCTTGCGCCGATCTTGCACTTTGGGTCGCCGAAAAGCGCGGAATGCCCCTTAAGTCGGGACAGTAAGTGCAAGATCGCGGCACGGGGGCAGCCCGGCCTCGTCGATCATGGAGTTGTGGTGCCTGTTCTGGTGCTGCACGGGCGCTTTGTCGCCCACCATAACTCCATGATCGACGAGGTGCGGGGTTGACGAACAGCCACTCCGCCTAAGGCAACGGTGTTGAACTACTCACCATTAAATGATCAAGGGGAGATGCCCCTACGCGACGGTGTCGTCGAAGATCCGGCGTGCTGTGGCGTGGGTGTCCGCCCCGAACAGCACCAGGCGGGCCTCGGTGACGGCGGCCGGGGTGGCCGACCGCAGCACCGTCAGCGCCTGACCGACAGCGTCGTCGACCGGCCAGCCGTAGATGCCGGCGGAGATCAACGGAAAGGCCACAGTGCCAGCGCCCACCTCGTCGGCCACCCGCAGGCTGTTGGCGTAGCAGTCGCGCAGCAGCGCCGACCGGTCCTCGCCGGCCGACCAGACCGGCCCGACCGTGTGGATCACCCAGCGGGCCGGCAGCTCCCCGGCCGTGGTCGCCACCGCCTGCCCGGTCGGCAACCCTCGGCCGTAGCGGGACGCCCGCAGCGCCCGGCACTCCGCGAGGATGGCGGGGCCGCCGCGCCGGTGGATGGCCCCGTCGACCCCACCGCCGCCGAGCAGTGACGAGTTCGCGGCATTCACTATGGCGTCCACCCGCTGGGTGGTGATGTCGCCCTCGACCAGGGTGATCTCCACGGCTAGCTCCTTTCGACGGGCTGGCCGGCAGGCGGCGCGGACAGCGGGCCGTCGATCGGCTGGCCCATCGAGCGGCGGGCCAGCAACGTGGCGCCGGCGACGGCGGCCGGCATGATCAGTACGGCGCCGAGCGGAATCAGGAAGCAGAGGAAGACGGCCACGCCGAAGCCGAGCGCCGTGGGTCGGTCGGCCTTCAGGATCGTCCGGCGCTGCGGCAGCCGCATCCCCCGTCGGTAGAACGGTGCACCCACCAGCTCCACGGCGAGGAACCAGCCGCCCACTGCCGCCCCGATGACCGGGACGACCGTCTGGCCGACCACCGGGATGAAACCGGCGACGAAGAGCGGGATGCCGACCAACGCCGTGAGCGCCACCAGGCGTACCGAGTCGGCGAGGCTGCGGCGCAGCGACGACCAGAAGGGCACCTCCACAGCGCCCGGCGTGCCGCCGTACCGCTGCTCGACCTGCTCGGAGATCTTCTCGTAGAACGGGTCGCCGATGACCAGGGTGACAGCGGTGAAGGTGAGCACGCCGAGCAGGCCGCCAAGCCCCAGGAAGGCCAACCCGGCGATCACCCGGACCAGGCTGCGGCCGGTGCTCGACCAGTCGTCGGCGAACGGGGTGACAAGCGCGGCGAGATCGTCCACGAAGTACACCAGCGTGGCGAGCGCGGCCAGGAACAGCACGCCGGAGATCAGCGCCGGCACGATGCCGAGCAGCATCAGCCCCGGGCTGCGGACGTAGAGGCCCAACCCGCGCAGGAGCAGCCCCGCCCCGGAGAGGAAGCGTCCGACGACCCCGGTCACCGGGCTGGCGATTCTGCTGGCATCCACGATCGAGCAGCCTAACCAGCCGTGACCGGATCCGCCGGGCGGAGCGCTAGCAGCGACTCACCACGTACACATCAACCGGTTGACGGACAGCGGTGATCCACCGGGGACGCCAGGGTTCGTCGCTGACCGGTCGATTCGCCGACGGGCCACCCCGACAACGCTTGAGGGGTACGAAGTCAGCGGCGGCGGAAGGCGGCACGATGCCGGTCATCGAGGTGACCCACCTGAAGAAGCGGTACGGCGATCTGGTGGCGGTGGACGACGTGTCGCTCGCCGTTGAGGCCGGGGAGATCTTCGGCGTCCTCGGCCCGAACGGCGCCGGCAAGACCACCACAGTGGAGTGCGTCGCCGGGCTGCGTGTTCCCGACGGGGGCGGGGTGTCGGTCCTCGGGCTCGACCCCCGCAGGGACGCGGCCCAGCTACGCCAGCGGGTCGGTGTGCAACTCCAGGAGAGCCAACTGCCGGACCGGTTGCGGGTGGCCGAGGCACTGGAGTTGTACGCCTCGTTCTACCGCAACCCGGCCGACCCGGCCGAGTTGATCGACAAGCTGGGCCTCGGCGACAAACGGAACACCGCGTACAAGAAGCTCTCCGGCGGTCAGAAGCAGCGACTCTCCATCGCGCTGGCACTGGTGGGCAACCCGGAGATCGCGATCCTCGACGAGCTGACCACCGGGCTGGACCCGCAGGCCCGCCGGGACACCTGGGGCCTCATCGAACAGGTCCGCGACAGCGGGGTGACGATCGTGCTGGTCACCCACTTCATGGAGGAGGCCGAGCGGCTCTGCGACCGGGTCGCGGTGATCGACAGGGGTCGGGTGGTCGCCCTGGACAGCCCGGCGGGCCTGGTGTCGGCGGTGGCTCCGGAGCAGCGGATCCGGTTCCGGCCCTCGACTCCGATCGACGACCGACTCCTCGCCGATCTGCCCGAGGTGTCCGCCGTGCAGCGCACCGGCAGCCAGGTGGTGGTGACCGGCACCGGTGAGTTGCTGCACGCCGTCACCTCGGTGCTCGCCCGCCACCAGATCGTCGCCGCGGACCTGCGGCTGGAGCAGTCCACCCTCGACGATGCCTTCGTCGAGCTGACCGGGCACCGGCCCGCCAACTGAGGGGAAGCCAGCATGCACGCCTTCCGCAACATCCTGAGAACCGAGGCGCGCCTCTACCTGCGGGACCTGCCGACGCTTCTCACCACGATCGGGCTGCCCACACTGATCCTGGTGGTGCTCGGGTTGGTCCCCTCGCTGCGCAAGCCGGATCCGACCTTCGACGGGCAGACCTTCGTCAGCTACTTCGCCCCGTCGCTGCTGGTGGTCACCCTCGCCATGGTCGGGGTGAACATCCTGCCCGCCGTGCTGGCCACCTACCGGGAACGCGGCGTGCTGCGTCGGCTGGCGACCACCCCGGCGCACCCGGCCGCTCTGCTCGCCGCCCAACTGGTGCTGGCCCTGGCCGGGATCCTGGCCAGCGCGCTGCTGCTCATCGTCGTCGCCCGGCTCGCGTTCGGTGTGCCCTTCCCCCGGCACCCGCTCGGCTTCACGCTGGCGTTCATCCTCGGCACGGCCGCCCTGCTGTCGCTCGGCCTGCTGGTCGCCGCTGTGGCCCGGACGACGAAGGCGGCACAGGCCCTGGCCGTGCCGCTCTTCCTGGTCATCATGTTCTTCGGCGGGGTCTACCTGCCCCGGTTCCTGCTCCCGGACTTTGTGGCGCGGATCGGCGACTACACGCCGCCCGGGGTGCAGGCGCTCCTCGACGCCTGGACCGGCACCCCGCCGCAGCCGCTGCATCTGGGGATAATGGCGGTCATCGCCGTGGCGGCCGGCGCCGGCGCGGCGAAACTGTTCCGCTGGGAGTGAGCGGAGATGCGATGACCTGCGACGGTGGGCACGACCGTCTGGCCAGTTGGCGGGAGCGCGAGGCGAGCCTCTATCGGGTGTTCCCCTTCGGCGGGCTGACCCTGGGCACCCTGCTGGCCCTGGTCGCCCCGGCACCCGATCATCTCGACACACTGCCCACCCTCGCCATCGCCGTGGCGGCCGGATGCTGGGTCGCCTGGTTCGTCACAGTGCACCCCGGCTGGCATAGCCGGCGCACGCTGATGGCGATCTACTACGCCGGCCTGCTCACGTTCGCCGCCGCACTGGTGGCCGCCAGCCCGTGGTACGGCTTCTTCGCCTGGATCGGCTACATCCACGCCTTTCCGGTGCTGCCCGGGCGCTGGCGGGTCGCCGGCGTGGTCACCACGGCCACCCTCGTCGCCACGTCGCAGGGCGGTGGTCTGTCGGTGGTGATGTCGCACTGGCCGCTCTGGCTGGTGCTGGTGCTGTTCAACCTGGTGGTGGCCGGCTCGGTGAGCTGGTTCGCGATGGTCGCCGAACAGGAGGACGCCAAACGCAAACGGTTGGTGGCGGAACTCGGCGAGACCAACCGCCAGCTCACCGAGACGGTCAGTGAGAACGCCGGGCTGCACGCCCAACTGCTCACGCAGGCCCGGGAGGCCGGCGTGCTCGACGAGCGGCAACGGATGGCACGGGAGATCCACGACACCCTGGCCCAGGGGCTGACCGGCATCATCACCCAGTTGGAGGCGGCCGAGCAGACCCGCGACCGGTCCGCAGACTGGCGCCGGCACGTGGACAACGCGCTCGCACTGGCCCGGGAGAGCCTCACCGAGGCCCGCCGCTCGGTACAGGCGGTCCGTCCGGAACCGTTGGAGACGGCCCGGCTACCCGATGCCCTGGTGGAGTTGGGTGGGCGCTGGTCGGCCCTCAACGGGGTACGAGCCGACGTGGCCACCACCGGCACGCCCCGCCCGCTGCACCCTGAGGTCGAGGTGACCCTGCTCCGGGCCGCTCAGGAAGCGCTGGCCAACGTGGCCCGGCACGCCGCCGCGTCGCGGGTCGGGCTGACCCTGTCGTACATGGCGGACGTGGTCACGCTCGATGTGCGCGACGACGGGGCCGGCTTCGACATCACCGACCGGCCGGCCTCCCGCGAGCCGGGCGGCGGGTACGGGCTGACCGCCATGCGGCAGCGGGTCACCCGGGTCGGCGGCGAGTTGGCAGTCGAGTCCGAGCCGGGCGGCGGCACCGCCATCTCGGCGTCCGTCCCGGCGCTACCCGGAGGTGCCTGTTGACCGCCCCGATACGGCTGCTGATCGTCGACGACCACCCGGTCGTGCGGGACGGCCTGCGGGGGATGTTCACCGGCGACAGCGATTTCGAGGTGGTGGGCGAGGCAGCGGACGGGTCGGAGGCGTTGGTCCTGGTAGCGACGCTGCGGCCGGACGTGGTGCTGATGGACCTCCGGATGCCCGGAATGGACGGGGTGACAGCCATCGGCAGGCTGGCCCGCGCCGGCAGCGCCGCCCGGGTGCTGGTGCTCACCACCTACGACACGGACGCCGACGTGCTGCCGGCGATCGAGGCCGGCGCGACAGGTTACCTGCTCAAGGACACCCCTCGGGAGGATCTGGTCCGGGCGGTCCGGGCCGCGGCCCGGGGCGAGTCGGTGCTCGCGCCGAGCGTCGCCGGCCGGCTGATGGGCCGGCTGCGCGCTCCCGCCGAGGAGCCGCTCAGTCAACGGGAGCTGGAAGTGCTCACCCTGGTGGCCCGGGGTGCCTCCAACCGGGAGGCGGCGGCCCGCCTGTTCATCAGTGAGGCCACCGTCAAGACGCACCTGCTGCACCTGTACGCCAAGCTCGGGGTCAACGACCGGGCTGCCGCGGTGGCCACCGCGTACGACAGGGGGTTGCTGACGCCCGGCGGGCGGTGAGCGGCACCGGGCAGGATGGGCGGATGCGCGCGTCCCGACTGATCTCGTTGCTGTTGCTGTTGCAGTCGCGCGGGTCGATGACCGCGAGCGAGCTGGCGCGGGAGCTGGAGGTGTCCGAGCGGACCGTCTACCGGGACGTCCTGGCGCTCTCCGCGGCGGGCGTGCCGGTCTACGCCGACCGGGGGCGGGCCGGCGGTTACCGCCTGCTCGGTGGGTACCGCACCCGGTTGACCGGGCTGACCCGGGACGAGGCGGAGGCGCTCTTCCTCGCCGGGCTGCCCGGGCCGGCCGGCGAGATGGGACTCGCCGACGCTGTCGCGTCGGCCGAGCTGAAGGTGCTCGCCGCGCTGCCACCCGCCCTACGCGACGCGCCGGCCCGCACCGGGCAGCGGTTCCACCTGGACGTGCCGGGCTGGTTCCGGGAGACAGCGCCACCGCTCTGGCTGCCCGACCTGGCGCGGGCGGTCTGGGGAGACCTTGTGGTGGAGCTGCGCTACCGACGCGGCGACCGGGAGGTGACCCGCCCCGTCCAGCCGTACGGCCTGGTCCTCAAGAGCGGGGTCTGGTATCTGGTCGGCCGGGTCGGCGAGAACGTGCGCACCTACCGGGTGGACCGGGTCACCGGGGTCGAGGTGGGCGACGAGCACTTCGACCGCGACGAGGGCTTCGACCTGGCCGGGCACTGGCGCGAGCAGGCCGGGTCGTTCCTGCGGACCATGCTGCGGGCCGAGGTCGTCGTCCGGCTGAGCCCCGCCGGCCTGCGCCAGCTCCGGCACCTGGTCGATGCCCCCTTCGTGTACGACGAACTGGTCGCCGCCGCCGGCCCACCCGACGGGCAGGGCTGGGTGGTGACCCGGCTGTCCGTCGAGTCGGTCCCGGTGGCGTACCGCCAACTGCTGGGGCTCGGCCCCGAGGTGGAGGTCATCGACCCACCAGAGCTGCGGCGGTTGTTCGCGGAGAGCGCCGACCGGCTCGCCGCGCTCTACCGGTAGCCGGTCACGTCCGCCGGCTTGCCCGCGTCGACCACCTCGGTGATGTAGCGGAAACCCTCGGGTTGGCTGCCGTCGAGGTCGGTGAAGCCGTACACCTTGGACAGCGTGCCGGCGTCGACGGATCTGCCGCTCCAGCGGGCCTTCTCCTCGTCGGCGGCGAGCGCGGCCACCGCCCGGCCGACGAAGGCCGGGGTCTCCGAGATGAGGAAGTTCGGGTCGGTGGCGGCGCCGTCGCGCCAGTTCTCCTCGGTCACGCCGAAGTGCTCCAGCATCGCCTCGGAGCGGATCCAGCCGGGAGTGAGCGCCACGGCCGTGCAGCCGTGCGGCTTCAGCTCGTGCGCCTGACTGAAGGCGAGCCGGTTGACCGAGACCTTGGCCAGGTCGTAGAAGACCGACAGCCGGTAGTTCTCGTCGTTGTACGCCTTGGTGCCGTCGCCCATCTCCACCACCAGGCCGCCGGGCTTGCGGATCAGCAGCGGCAGCGCGAAGTGGCTGGTGATGATGTGCGTGTCGACAGCCAGTCGCAGCGTACGGAAACCTGCGTCGAGCGGCTGCTCCCAGACCGGCTTGTCCCAGGTGACCAGTGGGTCGCCGCCCCAGATGTCGTTCACCAGCACGTCGAGTTGCCCCTGCTCGGCGTCGATCCGGGCGACCAGGTCGCGGACCTGCTCGGGCACCAGGTGGTCGACCTGAACGGCGATGCCGGTGCCGCCGGCCGCGCTGACCAGCTCGGCGGTCTCCTCGATGGTCTCCGGTCGGTCCATCTCGGAGCGGCCGGCCCGGGAGCTGCGACCGGTGGCGTAGACAGTGGCACCGGCCGCGCCGAGCTGAACGGCGATCTGCCGTCCGGCACCACGGGTGGCACCGGCGACGAGCGCGATCTTTCCTGTGAGCGGTTGTGTCATGCCTGCGACGTTGTCAGGAATACCTGACAACCGACGTCCGAATTCGGGACTCGATCTAGTCGACCAGTCGGACCCGGACCCGGCGGTTGGCGCGGCCCTTGCTCTCCACCTTGACCACCTGGACCTTGCCGATCTGGGCGGTGGAGGCGACGTGGGTGCCACCGTCGGCCTGCACGTCCAGACCGACGATGTCGACGATCCGGACCTCCTGCTCATCCGGCGGGATGAGGTTGGACTGGGTACGGATGATGTCCGGCAGAGCCAGCGCCTCGGTGCGCGGCAGCACCCGGGTGGCGACCGATCGGTCGGCGGCCACCTCGGCGTTCACCAACTCCTCGATGCGGCTCTTGAAGTCCGGGGGCACCTCGGGGAGGTTGAAATCCATCCGGGCCTCGCCCGGTTCCATCGAGTTTCCGGTCACCAGCGCGCCGAAGTCGCGGAACACTACACCGCAGAGCACGTGCAGCCCGGAGTGGGTACGCATCAGGCGGGTGCGGCGCTCGTCTTCCAACGCACCGACGACAGCGGTGCCGACCGGCGGCAGCGGGTCACCCTCGGCGGGAATCAGGTAGGGGTCGTCGCCCTTGCGGGTGCCGACGATCCGGGTCTGCACGCCCTGCCAGAGCAGCACGCCGTGGTCGGGTGGTTGACCACCGCCGCCCGGGTAGAACGCCGAACGGTCGAGCACGATGCCCTGCTCCGCATCGGAGTGCAGGACCGTGCAGGTCCATTCGCGCAGTGTCGGGTCGGCAAGGTCAAGCCGGTGCGTCCGGCCGTGCTGTGTGACGCCCATGACTGGGCAGGTTACTCGTTCAGGAAGCCGGAGATGCGGTCCCGCAGATCGGCGCGTTCCGACCAGAGCACGCCGGGCCGGTCGTACACGTGCAGGGTGGCCTGTGGCAGCGCGACGGCGAGCCGCTCGGCGACGTCGACCGGGTGCAGGTCGTCGCCCGCGCAACCGATCACCAGCGCCGGCGCGGTGACCGCCGTCAGGTCACCGATCTGGCGCAGCGGAGTCTGGTCGGTGAGCGTGGCCAGACCGTCGGCCAGACCGTCGCGGAGCAGCTGGTCGAGCCGTTGCCGCAGGTAGGCCCAGCCGGCCGGGGTGTTGCGCACCGCCGGGGGCAACTCCAGCGTGACGATGTCGGCGACCGCCGAGGCGTCCCCGCTCTCCACCGCCTCCAGCAGGTCGGTGATGCGCTCCCGGGCGAGCGGCCCGCGTGGCTCGTCGAGGACCGCCGGCAGGAAGAAGACCAGCTTGTCGAAACGCTCCGGGCTCTCCACGAGGAGCCGGCAGAGGGCACCCGCGCCGAGGCTCGCGCCGAACGCCCGGCTGGCGCCGCCGAGGTCGGCGATCGCCCGTAGGTCCCGGGCCAGGTCCAGGTAGTCCCACGGCCCGTCCGGGGCTTCGGAACGGCCGTGCCCGCGGAACTGGAAGAACACCTTGCGGCCGTTCACCCCACTGCCGAAGGGGCGGGTGGTGGCGATGCCGTTGCCCAGCCCGTGCGCGAACACGGTGGCCGGATCACCGGTGCCGGTGACCAGCCGCTCCAGCCGGACGCCGTGCGGGGTGGTGACCAGCTCGGTCTCCGGCTCCGGCAGTGCCGGCCGGCCGGTACGCGGCCCACCCGGCCCGGGCCCCCAGGTGCGGGGCCCGCTGTCGGGTGGGGGTGGCCAGCGAAAACCTCTCACCAGAACCCTTTGCCGTCACTCAGGTCGCGCAGACCGACCCGGACGTCGAGCAGGTAGATCAGACCGGCGGCGATGCCGACGAGTCCGAAGAGGCTGATCGGACCGAACCCGAGCAGGGTGAGCGCGAGGCACACCGCCAGGATGGCGATCCAGCCGCCCTTGGGGAGCGTGCCGATGGCGGGGAAGGCGTCGGAGCGCTGCGTGACGGCGTGCACCAGGGCGACGCCCTGAACGATCAGCGCGAAGACGAGCAGGATCAGCTCGATCACGTCACGGACGGCAAAGGCGAAGATCGGCGCGGCGTTGGCCATGTCGGCCAGTTTATGTCCACGACCCCGGCTACGTCCGACAAGGACGCCGCCGGGGTCGTCGACCCGACGAGCTACTCGGCTGCCGGACGGGTCCGCTTGGTGGCCCGGGGGAGCTTCGCCGACGGGGTCTCGGCCGGCTTGGCGGCCTTCGGCGCGCGGGCGACCTTCTTGATCGCGGCCGGCTTGGCCTCGGCGATCTCGGCCACGTCGGCCGGGGTCGGCGCGGCGACGGGGGCCGCAGCGGTGGCGGCGGCGGCGGGGGCGGCCGGCGTCACGGACTCGGTGGCCTCGATGTCGGCGTTGACCGTGTCGGCGGCCTCCAGCACACCGGCACCGACGACCCGCTCGCCCCGGGCGACCAGCGCGCCGTACGCGGCGAACGCGCGCTCCTGGGCGACCTGGGCGCCCGCGACCACCAGGGCGGCGTTGCGGGTCGCGGCGGCGCGCAGCTTGTCGATGTCGGCCACCTCACGCAGCTTCGCCAGGTCGGCGGTCTCGTTGGCGGTGCGCAGCGTCTCGGTGGCCTTCTGCTTCAGCTCGAAGCCGGTCAGCACGGCCCGGCCACCCAGGTCGGCGACGACCCGGGTGCTGAGGACACCGACCACGGCCGGCAGCTTGCGCAGCTGCTCGATGGCCAGCTCACCGGCACCGGCTGCGGCGTAGATCGGGGCGGGGATGCGGTTGGTCTTCGGCTCGCTCATGACGTCTCCTCTTCGGCCGCCTCGGCGGCCTTCTTCTTCTGGGGGATGCTGGTGCTGCCCGGGGCGGGGGCGGTGCCCGCCTCGGTGACGGCGACCGACTCGAGCACGGCCTCGGTCGGGGTGCCGCCGACGGTGGTGGGGCCGGTCGCTGCCACATTTGCCAGGTCCGCGGCCTGACTGGCGGGCTGACTGGCGGCCAGGTCCGCGGGCTGGCTGGCGGGCTGGTCGGCCTGCGCCGTCTCGGCTCCGGCCTGGGCCTCGGCCAGCCGGGTGTTCTCCCGGCGGAACGTCTCGTAGATCTGACTGAGCGACTGCTTCTGCGCCATCGTCAGGTCGGCGTCCACGGCGATGGCGGCGAGCACCCCGTGGCCTTCCTTGTCATCGAGCAGACCGGCGCGCAGGTACATCGCCGGCGTGGAGACCCGCAGCGCGCTCGCCAGTTGCTGGAGCACCTCGGCGCTGGGCTTGCGCAGGCCGCGCTCGATCTGGCTGAGGTACGGGTTGCTGACCCCCGCCTGCTCGGCGAGCTGCCGAAGCGAGATCTTGGCGTTACGCCGCAGATCGCGGATGAACCCGCCGACGTCGGGAAGGTCCTTGGGTGTGGCCATGGCAGCGACGCTAACCGCCAGCGCTAGCTCTTGCAAGCAAAACGCTAACCATAGTTAGCAAGGTCTCAGGATCCCGTTTGCGCGCCGCCCGGCCGCTCCGTACGGTCCGTCCGTGCACAAGATCACAGTCAATGGAGCAAGCATCGCGTACGACGAGGCCGGCACCGGTTCGCCAGTCGTCCTGCTGCACGCCGGAATCGCCGACCGGCGGATGTGGCGCGGGCAGGTGGCAGCGCTCGCCGCCCGGCACCGGGTGATCGTCCCGGACCTGCGTGGCTACGGCGACTCGGAGCTCCCGCCGACCCCGTTCACGCACCACGACGACGTGGCCGGGCTGCTGGACGCGCTCGACCTGCCCCGGGCCGCCCTGGTCGGCTGCTCCTTCGGCGGGGCGGTCGCCATCGACACCGCGCTGGCCCACCCCGACCGGGTGAGCGCGCTCGCGCTGTTCGACACGGCGGTCTCCGGCAACGAGTGGTCCGACGAGGCGAACGACCTCTGGGACGACCTGGTCGGCGAGGTCGACCCGGACGACTTCGTCGCCGGCGCGGCCGGTGAGGTGCGGTTCTGGGTGGTCGGCCCGCGACGCCAGCCGGAGGACGTCGACACCGAGCTGCTCGCGTTCGCGCAGGAGATGGACCAGCGTGCCCTCGCCGCGGAGCTGGCGCTCGGCGCGGTCGAGGTGGGAGAGCTGACGCCACCGGCGATCGGTCGTCTCGGTGAGCTGAAGATCCCCGTCCTGGTCACCGCCGGCGCCGCGGACGTGCCGGACATCAGTCGGCTCGCCGACCGGATCGCCGCCGAGGTCCCCGGCGCGGTACGACTGCCGGACGTGCCGGACGCCGCGCACCTGCTCCCGCTGGAGCGTCCGGAGCCGGTCAACGCCGCGCTGCTCGACTTCCTGGGCTAGCCACCACCGCCGCTGGTCTCACCAGAGCGGGCGAACCGCCCCGACCGGGACCCCGCCACCGAAGAGCGGTGCCTCGGCGTACTCGGTCAACACCGGAGCGTCCACGCCGAGCCGGCGCAGCGCGGAGACCAGCACCGGCATCCGGGCCCGGTCGGCGCCGTCGTCGATCTTCAGTGCGACGGCGCCGACGCCCGGCAGCGCCACGGCGATCACACCCTCGGCACCGACCTTGGCCAGCAGCCCCGGGACACCGCGCATCAGACGGGTGTCGTCGGCCTGGGTGCCACCCACGATCTCCGGGTGCGCCCGCATCGCGTCGGCCACCGTGCGCGGCACCGAGCCGGGCTCGGCGTCGACCAGCCGCAGGTACGCCCCGGCCAGACCGGCCAGCGACACCGCGAGGACCGGGGCGCCGCAACCGTCGACCCCCACCGCCGCCGCCTGCTCGCCGGTGAACTCCTCGATGGCGGCCCGCAGCCGCTGCTGAAGCGGGTGCTCCGGCCGCCAGTAGCCCTCCCGCGACCAACCGGCGGCCTCGCAGGTCAACAGCATCCCGCTGTGCTTGCCGGAGCAGTTCATCTGCACCCGGCTCGGGCCGCCACCGGCCCGAAGGACCGCCTCCCGGGCCGCGGCCCCCACCGGCAGGTCGGGCGGGCAGTGCAGCGCCGACGCGTCCAACCCGGCGCGCTCCAACAGCGCACCGACCCGGGCCAGGTGGAATTCCTCGCCGGCGTGGCTCGCCGAGACCAGCGCCACGTCGGCCGGGTCGGTAAGGGCCAGGCCGGCCCGGAGCATCCCGATCGCCTGCATCGGCTTGCTGGCCGACCTGGGGAAGATCGGCGAGGTCACGTCGCCCGCGGACGCCACAGCGACACCGGCGGCGTCCAGCACCACCACCGAGCCGCGGTGCGCACCCTCCACGAACCCGGACCGGACCACCTCGGCGAGCGGCGCGCCGCCCTCGTACGTCTTCGTCACGCGCTGGACGGTACCGACGGTCCGGGGGTGCCCGGCGGCGGGGTGACCAGGAGGTCCACCGCCCGGGTGACAGGGGCGCGGGACAGACCCGGCCTTACAGCCCGAGCAGTTCGCGGGCCTCGGTGGTGGTCAGCGGTGGGCGCTGAGCGAGCTGGGCGAAACCCACAGCGCGGGCGACCAACTGCATGTTGGACTCCACCGGGCGTCCCTTCGCGTACGTCACGGTGTCCTCCATGCCGACCCGCAGGTGCCCGCCGGTCGACAGCGAGGCCAGCAGCACCGCGATGGTGCTCCGGCCGACGCCGGTGGCCGAGAAGGTGGTGCCCTCGGGCAGGTCCCGCAGCATCCGGTGGGCCGCGACAAGGGTCTCGGTGGTGCCCGGCATCCCGCCCGGCACACCCATCACGAAGTCGACGTGCACGTGCCCGCCGGCCGGCAGCCCGTACTTAGCGAGCAACCGCTGCAACGCGGACAGGTGACCGAGGTCGAAGATCTCGTACTCCGGCACGATCCCGCGTTCCTGCATCCGGGTGTGCAGGTCGACGATGAACTCCCAACGGTTGAGGAAGACGTCGTCGCCGAAGTTGACGGTGCCCATGGTGCAGGAGGCCATGTCCGGACGGGCGTCGAGCACGGCGAGCCGGGCCGCCTCCGGGTCGGTCACCGCGCCACCGGAGGAGAGCTGCACGATCAGGTCGGTGCTCTCCCGCAGCGCCGCCACGGTGTCGGCCAGCCGCACCGGGTCGAGCGTCGGCCGGGCCTCGTCGTCGCGGATGTGGACGTGGATCACGGCGGCGCCGAGCGCCTCGCACTCCTTGGCGGTGAGCAGCAACTCGTCGAGGGTCACCGGCAGCGCCGGCACCTCCGCCTTGGCCGACTCAGCGCCGGTCGGGGCCACCGTGATCAACGTCCCTGTCGTCATGCCGGCGATCCTAGACGGCCCGCTCAGGACGGGTCGATCGCCGCCGCGGTCTCGCCGATCAGCAACGCGGCGTCGTCCGGGACGTTCCGCTTCAGCACGGCGAGAGCGACCTGGCCCAGCTCGTGGTGCAGCACGGCGGTGCCGACGAAGCCGACCGCCCGGCCATCGAGCGTCACCGGCGTACCGGCCACCGGCGGCTGATCGGTTGTCACCCCGTCCAGATGCAGCAGTACGAGGCGACGCGGCGGCCGGCCCATGTTGTGCACCCGCGCCACCGTCTCCTGCCCCCGGTAGCAACCCTTGTCCAGATGCACCGCCGGGGCGATCAGGTCGACCTCGGCCGGAATGGTCCGGTGGTCGGTGTCCACCCCGACCCGGGGCTGCCGGGCGGCCACCCGGATCGCCTCGTACGCCCACAGCCCCGCGACCGGCACCCCGGCGCCGCGCAGCTCCGCAACCACCTGGTCCATCGCCGAGCGGGGCACCAGCAGGTCCACCCCGAGCGGACCACGTCGGGCCCAGCCGCCGATCGGCAGCGGTCGTACGTCGTACCTAGCGCTCGCCCGCGGTGGCACGGCACCGTGCGGGAACTTCGGACCCGGCACCGCGACCACGTCCGGTGCGGCGAGCCCGGTCACGCCGAGCGTGCCGAGCGCCTCCATGGCCTCCGGCCCGACCAGCGACAACAGCGCGCGCTCGGCCGTCGCGTCGCGTGGTTCGACCTTGCTGAAGAACCGCATCTTCTCCAGGTAGGTCAGCAGGCCCTGGGTCGCGCCGGGCTCGGTGTCGAGCCAGGCGGTCTCGCCGTCCTCGGCGACCATGGCGTGCTGCTCGACGTGGCCGTGCGGCGACAGCACCAGCAACTCGGTGCCCTCACCGGCGGCCAGCGCGTTCAGGTGCTGCGAGGTGACAGTGTGCAGCCAACTGGCCCGCTCTTCCCCGGGCACCGCGATGACCCCTCGGTGCGACCGGTCGACCAGACCGACAGCGGTGTCGAGGGTGCGCTGCTCGCGCAGCGGGTCGCCGTAGTGCGCGGCCACCCCTCGCACCCCGGCCGCGACGTGCGCCGGATCCGGCTGGTCACGGCTGGCCTCGTCGATGCTCTCGACGGCCACCGCGCCCGCGATGTCGATCATTTTTCGTCCCCGTTCTCGCAGCGTACGCAGACGCCGAAGAGTGACACGTGCCCGATGTCCACCCGGAACCCGCGCTGCGCGGCCAACTGGTCGGCGAGAGGGCGGAGCAGCTCCGGATCGATCTCGTCGATCGCGCCACACTCCCGGCAGACCAGGTGGACGTGTTGGTGTTCACCGGCGGCGTGATAGGTCGGTGAGCCGTGCGACAGGTGCGTGTGGGTGACCAGACCGAGCCGTTCCAGCAGCTCGAGCGTGCGGTAGATGGTGGTGATGTTGACGCCGGCGGCGACCTCCCGGACCGCGGTGTGCACCTGCTCCGGGGTGGCGTGGCCCAGATCGAGCACCGCCTGGAGGACGAGCTGCCGCTGGGCCGTCAGCCGCAGCCCACGGGACCGCAGCATTTCCGCGAGGGAGGATTCGGACACCGTCCGATCATAGTTCGGCCAGCAGGCTGTTCCCCGCCCGGCGATCGATCACCGCTACGCTCGACGGTCATGGTGAGGTCGTCCGTCGAGAAGAACCCGGCCGACCCGACCGCGCGGATCGCCGTCCTGGGGCGTGGCCCGGTGCCGCCCGACGACCCGGTGCTGCGCGGTGACGACCTCGGCGTGCTGCACGGCGACGGCCTCTTCGAGACCATGCACCTGCGCGACGGCCAGCCGTGGCTGCGCGACGAACACCTGGCCCGCCTGGCCACGGCGGCCACCGCCGTCGAGCTGCCCCTGCCCCCCACCACCGCGCTGATCGACCTGCTGGACCAGGTGCGGACAGGCTGGCCAGCGGCTGTGGAGGGGGCACTCAGGTTGGTCTGCACCCGCGGCCCGGAGGCCGGCGGTCCGCCCACGATCTACGCCACGCTGGCCCCGGTGCCGGCGATCTTCCGGGCCGCCCGGCGGGACGGCATCAGTGTGGCCACCCTGCCGCTGGGTCTACCCGCCGCCGCCCGCAGCGGGCTCACCTGGCTGCCGGCCGGCATCAAGTCCACGTCGTACGCGGTGAACAGCGCCGCCCGCCGCTGGGCCCGCCGGGCCGGCGTCGACGACGTGCTCTGGGTCTCCTCCGACGGGTACGCGCTGGAGGGCCCCACAGCCAATGTGGTGTGGCTCACCAACCACACGCTCTGCGCGGTGCCGGCCACCAGCACCGGCATCCTCGCCGGCACCACAGCGGCCTGGCTGCTCGCCCACGCGAACGACCTGGGCCTGAGCGCCACCGAACGGATGGTCAGCCCGGCCGACCTGCACGCGGCGGACGGCGTGTGGTTCACCTCGTCACTGCGCGGCGCCGCCGAGGTGCACACGCTGGACGGGGTACGACGGGCTCGCTGCCCGCGTACCCCCTCCCTACAGGCCCTGCTGGGCTTCCCTGTCGACTGAGCGTCAGCCGCCGACCCGGACGAGTCGGGCGGAGAGGTGCGGACTGAGCCCGTGCCCCATGGCGGCCATCTCCTGGGCGTAGAGCAGCGCACCCTCGACGATGCCGAAGAGCCGGTGCCCGCCGGTGACCTCCTTGGCGGTCGGAGTCCGGATCACCGCGTCGGTGGCGAACTCGAGCTGCGTGCCGGTGCGCTTGCCCAGGTGCAGCTCCATCACCCCGGTCGGGGTGGTCAGCAACGCCTCCAGCTCGTCGGTCGCCCGCCCATCCACCAGCACCGGTCGCCACCAGCCCACCTCGCGGCCGGCCGGACGGACCGGCTTGCTCTGCTCGTCGAGGATCCAGGCACGCGACTCGTAGTGCAGAAACGGCCGGCCGTCATGGCTGATCCGGATCTCCTGCGCGTAGTCGAAATCCTCGATGGTGGGAAAACCGCCCTTGCCCCGACCGCGCCACAGACCGATGTACGGCAACAGGGCATCCAGCGCGGGGTGCAGCTTCGGCCCGACCCGCAGGTCGTGGCTCTCCTCGAACGGGTACTCCTCGACCGGCGGCGCGTTCAGCCACGGCGGCTGCAGCGGGTTCTCGTCGCTCACCAGCGTCCTCTCGAAATGCGTACGGCAAGGTAGACCAGGCCACCGGCGAGCCCGCCCAGGCCAGCGACAAGCAGGCTGACAAACCCGATCTCGGTAACCATCCCGGCCATCCTATGCTGGGTCAC
Organism: Micromonospora sp. NPDC048947; assembly: GCF_040649495.1. Lineage (NCBI taxonomy): Bacteria > Bacillati > Actinomycetota > Actinomycetes > Micromonosporales > Micromonosporaceae > Micromonospora > Micromonospora sp. NPDC048947. The sequence continues at coordinate 25,460 of NZ_JBEZFO010000013.1, read as the reverse complement.
ATGGCCCGCACTCTCGTCGTCAAGGCCACCGCAGGGGCGGACGCCCCGGAGCGGTGCGCGCAGGCATTCACAGTCGCCGCGACGGCGGTAGCGGCAGGGGTGGACGTCTCGCTCTGGCTGACCGGTGAGTCCACCTGGTTCGCGCTGCCCGGTCGCGCCCAGCAGTTCGACCTGCCGCACTCGGCACCCCTTGCCGAGTTGTTGCACGTCATCCTGACCAGCGGCCGGGTGACCGCCTGCACGCAGTGCGCGGCCCGACGGGAGATCGGTCCGGACGACGTACTCCCCGGGGTCCGGATCGCCGGTGCCGCGGTCTTCGTCGAGGAGGCCATGGCCGAGGGCGCGCAGGCACTCGTCTACTGACCGCACGGCTGCGGTGGGTCGATCCGAGCGGAGTGCCGATACCGACCCGACATCTCGGACGGCTGCCTACGATTCGGATGTGACCGAGGCGGCGGAGAGGTTCTTCGAGGCACTGCCGTCGCGCGCCGCCGAGGTTCTGGGCGGCCTGGCCGACGGCACCCTCCAGATCGACCTCGGCGAGGACCACCGCACCGAACACTGGCTGGTCCGGATGCGGCCCGGGTCGGTACAGGTCATCCGGGGGCGTGGCCCGGCCGACGCGATCTGGTACAGCAGCGCCGCCCTCTTCGACCGGCTGATCAGCGGCGAAGCCCAGGGGGTCGCCGCGGTGCTGCGCAACGAGAGCACGTTCAGCGGGAACGTGGTGCTCTTCCTCGCCTTCCGCCGGTTCTTCCCGGACCCGCCCGGCACCCGCGACCCCCGCGAAACGGCCCGCCGAGCAGCCGGGCGACTGCGGTGAAGGACCTCGTCAGCATTCTGGACGGCAACACCTTCATGGTCAGCGACCGGCGTGGGGACATCGAACCGTCCTACGACTTCCCCACCGGGCTGTTCTCCTTCGACACCCGCTTCCTGTCCACCTGGGTGCTCACCCTGGACGGCCAGCGGCTGCACGCCCTCTCCGTCGACGATGCCCAGTCGTACCGCACCAAGTTCTTCCTCGCCCCCGGCGAGCCCACGCACTATCTGGACGCCAAGGCGTCGGTGATCCGCAGCCGGGCGATTGTGGGCAGCTTCGAGGAGGAGCTGACAGTGCTGAACCACCTCGGCGCGGACGTCGAGTGCACCCTCCGGATCGAGGTCGGGGCCGACTTCGCCGACCTGTTCGAGATCAAGAACTCTCGGCAGAAGCGGGGCCGGACCACTGTCACCGTCGCCGAGAACGAGCTGCGGCTGACCTACCGACGGGAGGCGTTCCACCGGGAGATGGTGGTCAGCAGCACCGCTCCCGCGCAGGTCGACGAGACTGGGATGACCTTCCGGATCCGGGTGGCCCGCAACGACAGCTGGACCACCACGCTGCACGTGTCAAGCGTCGTCTACGGGGCCCGGGGCGAGGACATCCGGGCCACCCTCCCGTACGGCGGCAGCCGCAGCGCGGACGCCATCCGGGCCGAGCAGCAGGAGCTGATCGACAGGGCGCCGAAGCTCGGCTGCGACTGCGAGCCGCTGGCCGGGGCGTACCGGCGCAGCCTCAACGACCTGGCCGCGCTGCGCTACGAGTCGATCGCCCTGGGCGTACGGCTGATCGCCGCAGGGCTCCCCTGGTTCATGACCCTGTTCGGCAGGGACAGCATCATCACCTCGTTGCAGGTGCTGCCGTTCCTGCCGGAGCTGGTCCCGCCGACCCTCCTGATGCTTGCCGGACTTCAGGGGCAGCGGGTGGACGACTTCCGGGACGAGGAACCCGGCAAGATCCTGCACGAGTTGCGGTACGGGGAGACCGCCGGCTTCGAGGAGCAGCCACACTCGCCGTACTACGGGTCGGCCGACTCGACGCCCCTGTTCATCATCCTGATCGACGAGTACGAGCTGTGGACCGGTGACGCCACACTCGTCCGCAAGCTGGAGTCGCAGGTCCGCAGGGCGCTGGAATGGATCGACACCTACGGTGACCTGCTCGGCACCGGCTACCTCTGGTATCAGACCCGCAACCCGGAGACCGGCCTGCAGAACCAGTGCTGGAAGGACTCCTGGGACGCCATCTCGTACGCCGACGGTGAGCTGCCCGGCTTCCCCCGGGCCACCTGCGAGTTGCAGGGCTACGCGTACGACGCGAAGATCCGGGCCGCCCGGCTGGCCAGGACCTTCTGGAACGATCCGGAGTTCGCCGACGAGTTGGAGCGGCAGGCCGCCGACCTGAAACGGCGGTTCGACAGAGACTTCTGGATCGCCGACCGCGGGTACTACGCGCTCGCGTTGGACGCCGACGGCCGGCAGGTGGACGCGCTGACCTCGAACATCGGGCACCTGCTGTGGAGCGGCATCGTGGACGAGTCCCGGGCCGGCAAGGTGGTCGAGCACCTGCTCGGGCCACGGCTGTTCTCCGGCTGGGGGGTGCGGACGCTCGCCTCGGACGAGGGGCGGTACAACCCGATCGGCTACCACGTGGGCACCGTCTGGCCGTTCGACAACTCGATCATCGCCTGGGGGTTGTGGCGGTACGGCTTCCGGGAGGAGGCCGGGCTGATCTGCGACACCATGCTGGCCGCGTCCCGGTACTTCGAGGGTCGGCTGCCGGAGGCGTTCGCCGGCTACGCCCGCGACCTCACCGACTACCCGGTGGAGTACCCGACCGCGTGCAGCCCGCAGGCCTGGTCGACAGGCACCCCGCTGCTGCTGCTGCGGGTGATGCTGGGGTTGGAGCCGCAGGGCGAACACCTGATCATCGATCCGGCGGTGCCACCGGGGATGGGCCGGGTCGAGCTGCTGGACATCCCCGGCCGGTGGGGCATGGTCGACGCGTTGGGCCGCAGCCGTGACCCGGAGGACCAGCCGGACGGCGGCTGACCCGCGCGGGCGGCCCGGCTCAGCTCGGGCAGCCGACGGTGGCGGTCAGTCGGGTGGCGTCCGGGCCGATCTCGGCCAGCACCGTGACGGCACCGCTGCGGTACGCGTACACCGGGGGTTGGTCAAGCAGTGGGGCGTTGCCGGCCAGCGGGGCGAGCGCGGCCGTCGAGGCCGCCGGGCCGGGACCGTTCGCGGACCACGAGGTACGGGCGAGACCGCCGCCCGGGCAGGGCGCGGTGACCAGCTCCGGCGCGGCGTCGCCCGGCCGGTCAAGGGCTTTCAGTGCGGCGGTCAGCGCTGCGGTCTCCGGGCCGGCGGCGGTGGCCGGAGCCGGCGTGTAGCCGGCGCCGACCGGCCGGCAACCGGTGTCGACGACCAGTCGCACCCGGCCATCGACTGTCGGCCGGCCCTCGACGGCCACGAACTCTCCGGCGTCGGCGCGCAGCTCGGGACCGTCCACCCCGGGCCCGACCCCGGCCCGCCAGCTCGCCGGCAGCCGCTCGGCGATGCCGGCCAGCACTGCCTTCTCGTCACCGGCGGCAGCGAGCACCCCGACCTCGCGCCGCAACCTCGCCCCGTCGGCGAACGGGGTGACCCGACAACCGGACGCGACCCGTGCCGGGCTCAGTTCCAGCAGACCTGCCGCACCGGCCGCGCGAGCCAACTCGCCGACCGCCCGGTCGACAACCGGGCCGGCCTGATCGAGGGAACGCTGTTCACGCACGGTCGGCGGGTCATCCCGCACCGATATCCAGGTGAGCCCGGCCAGCAGCACCGCCCAGGCCACTGTCACCGCCAGCAGCCAACGCCGCCGCGACCGGGCCGGTGTCGGCGCGGCGGGGCCGGCCGAAGAGGCCCAACCCGTCTGCACAGCACCGCTCACCCGGCAATGGTGTCACGTGCCCGCCGCCGGGCCGGCGGCGGAGGCGGTCGGCCCGACGGAGCAACCGCGGGTCAGTGGTCGTTGAGCCGGGGCGGCGGGTCGAGCCGGTAGCCGACGCCCCGCACCGTGTGCACCTGCGGTCCGCCCGGCAGGCCCCGCAGCCTGCGACGAAGCCGCCTGACTGTGGATTGCAGCGCTGCGGTCTCCGCGCCACCCAACGCAGAGGCGCAGAGGCGTTCGTAGCTCCACACCACCAGCGGTGGGCCGATGAGCACTGTGAGCAACTCCCGCTCGGTGGGAGTCAGCGGGAGCACCTCGCCGCGCCAGGTGACCCGGTGTCCGGCCCGGTCGACGACCAGTTCACCCCACTTCACCAGCCCCCGCGCCCCGGCGAGCGGAAGGACTGTGGGACTGACCGGCGCCGGACCCGTCGGCGACGACAACAGTTCGCGCAGCTCGGTCAGATCGGAACAGCTGAGCACCGGGGCGTGCCCGTCGAGTTGGCTCAGCACCCGCTCCCGCAGCGACATGTCGGTGCCCACGCAGAGGACGATGGGGACCGCTTCGTCGGACCCGCCGCTTTCATCCCTGAAACTCACCAGTAGATAGTGACGCACGCCGATGGATTTCGGCACCCGCTCCGGCGCGCTGCGAAGAAACGACCGGGGCCAGCCACCCCCGGGAGGGTGACCGGCCCCGGTCGATCAGAGCAGTGGGTCAGGCGACGGTGACGGCCACCTCGTTGACGCCTCGGCCGGCAGTGACAGCGGTGTCGCCGTTGCCGTGCCGGGACAACGCCCGCAGCGTCCAGGAACCCGGCGCGGCGAAGAACCGGAACTGCCCGGCGGCCGAGGTGACCACCTCGGCGGTGAACTCACCGGTCGAGTCGAGCAGCCGGACGTACGCGCCCGGCACCGGCTCGGCCTCGGCGGACCGGACGATGCCGGTGATGACGGTTTCCTTCTCCAGGTCCAGGCTGGCCGGCAGCGGCGCGGCCTGGTCCGGTGCGGCGCAACCCGCGGCGGTGGGAAGAGTCATGATCATGCCTCCCCGGGTTCGTCGCCGAGCGCCACCGGCACACCGACCAGCGAGCCGTACTCGGTCCAGGAGCCGTCGTAGTTCTTGACGTTGCGGTGACCCAGCAGCTCCTGGAGCACGAACCAGGTGTGCGACGAGCGCTCACCGATCCGGCAGTACGCGATGGTCTCCTTGCCGTCGTCGAGCCCCGCGTCGCCGTAGATCCTGCGCAGGTCGTCGTCGGACCGGAAGGTGCCGTCCTCGTTGGCCGCCTTGGACCACGGCACGCTGATCGCGGTGGGGATGTGGCCGGCCCGCTGCGCCTGCTCCTGCGGCAGGTGGGCGGGGGCGAGGAGGCGACCGGCGAACTCGTCGGGGCTGCGCACGTCGACAAGGTTCTTGGTGCCGATCGCGGCGACGACCTCGTCGCGGAAGGCCCGGATGGAGGTGTCCGGCTCCTGCGCGACGTACTGGGTCGCCGGGCGGGACACCGCGTCGGTGACGAGCGGGCGGGCGTCCAGTTCCCACTTCTTGCGGCCGCCGTCGAGCAGCTTCACGTCACGGTGGCCGTAGAGCTTGAAGTACCAGTAGGCGTACGCGGCGAACCAGTTGTTGTTGCCGCCGTACAGGATGACGGTGTCGTCGTTGCTGATGCCCCGCTCGGAGAGCAGCGCCTCGAACTGCGTCTTGTTGACGAAGTCCCGGCGGACCTGGTCCTGGAGGTCGGTCCTCCAGTCAATCTTGATGGCACCGGCGATGTGGCCGGTCTCGTAGGCCGAGGTGTCCTCGTCGACCTCGACGAAGACGACGCCCGGGGCGTCGAGGTTCTTCTCGGCCCACTCGGCCGAAACGAGTGCGGTGTCGCGACTCATCGAATCACTCCCTGGTGAGGATGGATGGTGAGCCAACGCGCGCGAATCGATGTGTGTAACTGTCGCACCACGCGCGGGACCCAGCGGAAGGACGGATCACGGGTTCGTGCGACGGCGCCGCTGCCGGGCGTTCGGTGGGATAACCGGAGGGTGCGAGAACCCTGTGCCGGTGGCCGCCGTCAGGCGGCCGGAGACAGCCCCGCCGTCAGATGACGGGGCGACACAGGCAGGTGGCCACGCGACACAGGTCGACCGCGCGCCGTTTGGTGAGGTGGGTCCCCATGGCCAGGGAGCCTACCAGCCAGTGACCGTGCTGCCACTGGGCCGACCACCATCCGGGAATCGCCGGGATCGCCGAGGATCTCGGCGTCCCACAGCGCCTCCGGCGTCAGCCAGCGGAGTTGATCGGCACGTTCTTGGCGTCGGCGGTGACCGCCAGCCCTTCCGGCAGTGGACGGACCTCCCGGACCGCGAGCTGGAACGGCAACTCCGGCAGAGGAACGTCGATGGAGATGCTCTTGGCGTAGTTGCTCAGGAAGGCACGAGCGAGCGGGAGGTTCGGCAGACCCGCGGCGTCCAGGTCGTTGAACCGCAGGGCGACAGCGCCGTTGTCGGCGACTGTGACGTCGGCGGTGCCGCTGATGGTGAGCTTCTGACCGAGGATGTCGGCCGGGGCCTTGACGGTGAGCTTGCCGTTCTGCTCGCCGAGGGTGAGACCCGGGCGGTTGAGCAGCGCTGCCAGACTCTCGTAGCTGATCGTGCCGGCACCGTTGACGGTGTCCGCCACGATGTCACCCTGGCCGGTGCGCAGGGTGTCCAGCGAAGCGCGAACGTCGCGGGCCGTCACATCGAGCACCGGCAGCCGGACGGCGTCGCCCTCGACCGAGGCCTGCACGTCCCGCAGGTTGATGGTGATCCGCTGGTAACGGCCATCCAGCACCTGGGTGAGGAACGGAGTTCCGCCCACCTCCACCTCGGGTGCGGCGGACTGTGCGCCCTGCTTGGCGATCTCCTGTTGTACGCGGTCGCCGATCATCCGCTCGGCGACCCCGACCGCGACCCGGTCGGCGACCACCAGCAGCCCCGCCAGCAGCAGGAGCAGCACGAACAGCCCGATGAGCAGCTTGCGGCCACGCCGTCGGGGTCGCGCCTGGTCCACCGGATAGTCCTGCGCCACGCCGCCTCCTGTCTCCGCCCGTCGCGCCGCGACGGATCGTTCGTACCGACGCCGCAGGGCGGCGCACCAGTAGGTACCCGACCGGCTCAGCGCTCAACCGTGACTCAGAGGAAGAGCATGCACATGGCGTACGCGGTGGGCGCCGCCAGGGCGAAGCCGCCGAGTGGGCCCTGCATGTGCCGGGCCACCCACATCGTGGGAGGTTCGCCGGCCATCAACCGGCCCGCCTCCGCGTACCCCACGGCGAGGTCGGAGAGGACGGCGGTGACCGCCGCAACCAAGCCGATCACGGCGGCCCGGGTCGGCGTGAAGGGAGCCACCAGATAGCTGCCGAGCAGGGCGCTGGTCAGCGTGCCGACCATCGCGCCGGCAACCACGCCGGCCGCACCCCGGGGCACCTGCGGTGCGAGTCGGGGCCAGGGCAGCACTGCGTCGGTGAGCCGGGCGACGGTGAGCGCGACGCCGCTCGCGGTCAGGCAGACGGTGATCGCCTGAGTGCCGGCCGGGATCCGGCTGAGCACGATCAGGGTGCCGAAGGCCACCACCCCGACCACGATGAGCAGTGTGGAGCCGAGGGAGTCGGTGACCCGGACCCGGTCGACCCGACGGACCAGCTGACCGAGCACCGCGGCGAGGAACCCACCGGCGGCCAGGTAGCCCAGCGGTGCCAGGCCGGCGACGTCGGTCTGCACCGCGGCGATGTCGACGAACGCCGCGACAGCGGCGCTGATACCGGCGACCACCAACAGCGCGGGCGGTCGCATGGCCATCGTCCAGGCCAGCACGAACAGAAGTTGGACGCCGAAGATGATGAAGGCGAACGGCAGCCGGTGGCCGGGGCCCGACGTCTGCGCGCCGAGCACCAGGCCGACACCGAGCAGCGCGGCGAAGCCGGCGATGGTCAGCGCCAGTTGACGGTGCACCGCGACCGGAGGAATGACCTCCTCTTCCGGCTCGTCGATCTCGTCTTCGGATCGGCGGGCCGGCTCGCCGGCGCGACGGGCCCGGCGCGGCCCACCCCGTTCGCGGCGGTCGCCGTCGGTGGTGGCCGGACCGGTACGCGGCGCGGGCGGTTGGCCGCGCGTCGCTGCGGCGGCCGGACCCGGTTGGGGCCCAGCGGGCCACGATTCGCGGCCGGCCTCGGGCGAGGTGGAGGGAAACACGACCCGATCGTGCCAGACCGGCGGCCCGACGCGGTGGTCACGGGTTTCAGCGACGTTAAAATCCGCGCCACGATCAGGGGCAAGCTAGACAAACAGGAAATGGCCTGACGGCGCGGCCGAGGCGATCGGTTAGGCTCAACGCGTTACCCGCCCGTCAGCGACGCCGGGACCACGCAATTTCTCAGCGCACTCCTTGATGAGTGCGACTGGTCGCGTGCGGCCTCGCGCCGCCGGGACGGAGGTGATCGTGGAGATCCTGCTGCTGGTGACCGCGCGCGCAGGAGAACCGTCGGCTGTGCTGCCGGCGCTCGACCTGCTGCCGCACTCGGTCCGCACCGCGCCGCGTGATGTTCGCACCCTGGTCGCGGGCCCCAGCCCGGACGCGGTGATGGTGGATGCCCGATCGGAGTTGAGCGAGGCCCGGGCGACCTGCCGGATGTTGCACGCCACCGGGCTCGGCGTGCCGTTGGTCGCGGTGGTGACCGAGGCCGGCCTGATCGCACTCAACGCCGACTGGGGCGTCGACGATGTCATCCTCGCCTCGGCCGGCCCTGCCGAGGTCGAGGCACGGCTGCGGCTGGCGGTGGGCCGGCTCAGCAACGCGACAGCTGGCGCGGGTGGCTCGATCCGGGCCGGCGAGTTGACCATCGACCCGGACACCTACGCGGCCAAGCTGAAGGGCCGTCCGCTCGACCTCACCTACAAGGAGTTCGAGCTGCTGAAGTTCCTGGCCCAGCACCCGGGCCGGGTGTTCACCCGGGACCAGCTCCTGCGCGAGGTCTGGGGCTACGACTACTTCGGCGGCACCCGCACCGTGGACGTGCACGTCCGGCGACTGCGCGCCAAGCTCGGCTCGGAGTACGAGTCGATGATCGGCACCGTCCGCCAGGTCGGCTACAAGTTCGTCGTTCCGCCGTCGCGGTCGCTCCCCGAGGCTGAGCACACGCCAGTGTCTGTCTGATCCGGAGACCACTCCGGGCGATTTCCCATATGCCCTTTTTGCGCGGCTTGGCAGCTCTATTCTGACTGCCGGGTTTGTCGGAGAAAGGGGCGACGGTGCGCGCACTGAACACGGGGGCGACGGGCCGGCGTGACCGGCAAGCCAGGCGGAAGTCGTGATGCGGGGCAACTCGACCGCGAGGGCGGCGGGGATCGTGACGCTTGTGGTGGCAGGGCTGCTCGGCTCCGCGTACGTGCTGGGCCGCAGCCTCGTCCCCGACCAGACGCCTCGGCACTCCACCAGTGTCACAACGAGCGCCGACGGACCGCACTACGCCGACCAACCCAGCGTTGGCGAGCCGAACGGAGCCCCGAGCGCCAGCGCAAGCGCGACCGAGACCGGCCCAGCCGAGACCGGCCAGGACGGGTCCGGACGGGACGCCGGAGACGACAACCTGTTCGGCGCGCACGCCACCACCGGCACCCCGCGGCTCGCGCTGACCTTCGACGACGGGCCGGACCCGCGCTACACGCCGCAGGTCCTCGCCCTCCTGCGCGAATACGACGTGCGCGCCACGTTCTGCGTGGTCGGCGAGAACGCGCAGAACCACCCCGACCTGGTCCAGTCGATCGTGGACGCCGGGCACACCCTGTGCAACCACTCCTGGCACCACGACGTCGGCCTGGGCGCCCGGTCGGCCGACGCCATCCGCTCCGACCTCCTGCGCACCAACGCGGCGATCCGGGCGGCGGTGCCGAACGCGCCGATCGTCTGGTACCGCCAGCCGGGCGGAGCCTGGACGTACCCGGTGGTGTCGGTGGCGCGGCAGCTCGGCATGACCCCGCTGCACTGGTCGGTGGATCCGTCGGACTGGGAGCTACCCGGCGCCAGCAAGATCACCGCGACGGTGCTGAGCCAGGCCGAACCGGGCTCGGTGGTGCTGCTGCACGACGCCGGTGGGGACCGGCAGGGCACGATGGAGGCGCTGCGCCGGATCCTGCCCGACCTGACGGCCCGGTTCGAGCTGGAGGCACTCCCCACCGACCCGACGTGAGCCGCGGCTTTACGGCGACGCTCCGGGCGTAACCACAGGCAACGGATACGGTGGCGGGATGAGCAGCGCGGAGCCGACCAGCGACCAGGTGACCCGGAGCGACCAACTGGCGCCGGCGGAGATCGCCGACGTACTCGCCCTCGCCAGCGCCGCAGGTGACACGGACGGAGCGGACCCGCTCGACGAACACGTCCTGCTGCGGCTGCGCGATCCCGACGCCCCCGCCGTACATCTGATCGCCCGCGCCGACGACGGCACTCTCACCGGGTACGCACACCTGGACACCAGTGACCCGGTCGGTGGGATCGGGGTGGAGCTCGTGGTGCACCCCGCGTACCGGCGGCGGGGCACCGGGCGGGCGCTCGCCCGGGGCGTACTCGCCTCGGCCACCGGGCCGCTGCGGGCGTGGGCGCACGGCGACCACCCCTCGGCCGCCGCGCTCGCCGTCGACCTCGGCTTCACCCGCTCCCGGGTGCTCTGGCAGTTGCGCCGGCCGTTGGCCGCCCCGCTGGGTGAGCCGCGCCTGCCCGAGGGTGTGGCGCTGCGCGCGTTCCGGCCCGGGGCTGACGACGCGGCCTGGTTGGCCCTCAACGCACGGGCCTTCGCCGAGCACCCCGAACAGGGCCGGTGGACGTCGGACGACCTGCGGGTCCGCCTCGCCGAGCCGTGGTTCGACCCGGCCGGTTTCCTGCTCGCCGAGGAGACCGCAACCGGCCGGCTGCTCGGCTTCCACTGGACCAAGGTGCACGAGCGGCCGGGGTCGGCCCGGATCGGCGAGGTGTACGTCCTGGGGGTGGAGCCGACCGCGCACGGTGGCGGTCTCGGCCGGGCCCTGACCACCGCCGGGTTGGCACACCTGCGGGACAAGCGTGGCCTCGACCGGGTGATGCTCTTCGTGGACGACTCGAACACCGGGGCCGTCGCGCTCTACGAGCGGCTGGGCTTCGCCCGCTGGTCCGCGCACATCAACTACCACCTGGGCTGAGCTGCGGCCGTCGCCCCGACCGCGTCACCGGTGGGTAACGGCCGAGCATCGGCGGGATAACGCCGAACCGGAAATATACCCATACTTCCGACAGGTGTACCCGGGTTCATTTAACGGACAACTCACCCTCGGCAAGCGGTCACCTCAGGGGCCGTACGTGTTCACCTTGCGTTCACTTGCGACCGGCGAACCGGCTACCTGGCACTTCTAACTTTCGTGTCAGCCGGTCAGTGCCGGTCCTCGGGCCCCGGGATCGGGGCGCCAAGTCAGACGCGAAGGGAAACCCCTCAGGTGAAGCTCCAGCGGTACGGCACTATTGCCTGCCTCGCTCTTGCCGCGACGCTCGGCCTCAGTGCATGCGGCTCGGACAACAACGAGCCCGCCTCCGGCGCGAGTGCTTCGGGCTCGGCCGCCGCGGTCGACTGCGCTACCGGCACGCTGAACGCCCAGGGCTCGTCGGCGCAGAAGAACGCCATGGCCGAGTGGATCAAGGCGTACCAGCAGAAGTGCCAGGGCACCACGATCAACTACGAGGCTTCCGGCTCGGGTGCCGGCATCCAGGCGTTCATCGCCGGGACCGCCGACTTCGCCGGTTCCGACTCCGCGCTCAAGCCGGAGGAGCAGCCGCAGGCGGACGCCAAGTGCGTCGGCGGCAAGGCCATCCACCTGCCGATGGTGATCGGCCCGGTGGCCGTCGCCTACAACGTCAGCGGCGTGGACAACCTCCAGCTCAAGCCGGCCACCCTGGCGAAGATCTTCGCCGGCAAGGTCACCAAGTGGGACGACGCCACGATCAAGGCCGACAACCCGGAGGCCAAGCTCCCGGCGACCACGATCCAGACCGTCCACCGCTCGGACGAGTCGGGCACCACCGACAACTTCACCAAGTACCTCTCGAAGACCGCTGAGAGCGACTGGACCCTGGGCAACGCCAAGGCGTGGAAGGCCCCGGGCGGCACCGGCGCCAAGGGCTCGGACGGCGTGGCCAGCAAGGTCAAGGGCGCGGACGGCGCCATCGGCTACATGGAGTGGTCGTTCGCCGAGAACGCCGGTCTGAAGATGTCGAAGATCGGCAACGGCAACGGCGAGTTCGCCGCGCTGACCGCCGAGGCGGCCGGCAAGACCATCGCCGGCGCTGCCGTCGAGGGTCAGGGCGACGACCTCAAGCTGAAGATCGACTACAACACCAAGGAGGCCGGGGCGTACCCGATCGTCCTTGCCACGTACGAGATCGTCTGCAGCAAGGGCCTCGCGGCCGACAAGCTGAAGCTGGTCAAGGGCCTGCTGGGCCACGCCGCCAGCGCCGAGGGCCAGGCCTCTCTCACCGAGCTGGGCTACGCCCCGCTGCCGGAGACGGTCCGCACCAAGGTCGAGACCGCGGTCAAGAACCTCTCCTGACCCGATTCCACACCTCCGCAACCGAATCGAGCGAGCAGATGGGTGAAACCCCTCACCGCTCGGCCGACGCCGGCACCGGCGGGACGCGCGTGACGCAGAGTCACGAGTGGCCCGCCGGTGCCTCGGCGCGTGTGGCCGAGGCACCAGTCAGCACCCGTTCCCCGGGCGGCACCGGGCTGGGCGGCGGCGGCGCGCTGCCGCGCAGCCGTAGGTTCGGCGCCGAGCGGGCCTTCCGCGGCCTCACCCTGGCCGCCGGCACCGCAGTTCTGGTCATCATCGCCGCCATCGCGATCTTCCTGGTCGCCAAGGCGGTGCCGGCCCTACGCGCCAACACCGAGAACTTCTGGTCCTACGAGGGCTGGTCCCCCAACGAGACAGAGCCGAAGTTCGGCATCGGTGCGCTCGCCTTCGGCACCGTGCTCAGCTCGGCGCTCGCACTGCTCATCGCGGTGCCGGTCGCGCTCGGCATCGCGCTCTACCTCTCGCACTACGCGCCGCGCCGGTTGGGCACCGCGCTCGGCTTCCTGGTCGACCTGCTGGCCGCCGTGCCGAGCGTGGTCTTCGGCCTCTGGGGGCGGGACGTCTTCAGCAGCCCCGTCCGGGACTTCTCGGTCTGGCTGAACGAGCACTTCGGCTGGATCCCGCTCTTCGGTGGCGACGGCCCGTTCGGGGCGTCCGTCATGCTCGGCGCCCTGGTGCTCGCGATCATGGTGCTGCCGATCATCACCTCGCTCTCCCGCGAGGTGTTCCTCCAGACGCCGACGGCGAACGAGGAAGCCGCCCTCGCCCTGGGCGCCACCCGTTGGGAGATGCTCCGCACCGCGGTGCTGCCCTACGGCCGTCCCGGCATCATCGCCGCGATGATGCTCGGCCTCGGCCGGGCGCTCGGCGAGACCATCGCCCTGGCGCTGACCCTCGGTATCACCTTCGGCATCTCGTTCAACCTGATCCAGAACGGCGGCAACACCATCGCCGCCAACATCGCCAACGCGTTCGGCGAGGCGAACGAGACCGGCCGGGGCGCGCTCATCGCCTCCGGTCTGGTGCTGTTCACCATCACGCTGATCGTCAACATCACGGCGCGGGCGATCATCTACCGCCGCCGGGAGTTCACGGAGTCGGCCGCATGACCACAACCGCCACCTCCCACCGCACCCGGCCGCCGGCCCAACCCGACTCGCTGCGGGCCAAGCGGCTGCCCTGGTACGCCGCCCCGGCCATCGCCGTGGCGGCCCTGGCGCTCTCCGCCGTGATCGTCTACGGCACCAGCATCGGCGGCCCGGTCCTCGTGGTCGTCCTCGCCGCGATCCTCTACCTGGTCGGGCTCTTCGCCGCCGCCAACGCGGTCGAGGGGCGCCGATCGGCCCGCAACCGCACCTGGAGCGCACTGATCCACTCCGCCTTCGTGCTGGCGGTGCTGCCGCTCGTGTCGGTGGTCTGGACGCTGGTCAGCAAGGGCGCCGACCGACTGGACGTCAACTTCTTCCAGACCTCGATGAACAACATCGGGGCCCGGGACGCCAACGGCGGCGCGTACCACGCGATCGTCGGCACGCTGGAGCAGGTCGGCATCGCCGCACTGATCACCGTCCCGCTCGGCGTTCTCTGCGCGATCTACATCGTCGAGTACGGGCGGGGCAAGTTCGCCTTCGCGATCCGGTTCTTCGTGGACGTGATGACCGGCATCCCGTCGATCGTCTCCGGCCTCTTCGTGCTGGCGTTCTGGGTGCTGATCGTGTCGCCGTGGTTCAACGACGGTCGGCCCAGCTTCTCCGGCTTCGCCGCCGCGCTCGCGCTGAGCGTGCTCATGCTGCCCACCATCGTCCGGTCCACCGAGGAGATGCTCCGCCTCGTACCGGCGCCACTGCGCGAGGGCGCGTACGCGCTCGGCGTACCCAAGTGGAAGACCATCCTGCGGGTGGTGCTGCCGACGGCGCTGCCCGGCATCGTCACCGGCGTCATGCTCGCCATCGCCCGCGCGGCCGGTGAGACCGCGCCGGTGCTGCTGGTCGCCGGCGGTGGCGCCGCGATCAACACCAACCCCTTCGAGAACAACCAGTCGTCGCTGTCCCTCTTCGTCTACCAGCAGGCCGGCGACGCGTCGAAGTACGCACCGGCACGGGCGTGGACCGCGGCACTCACCCTGGTCGCCCTCGTGCTCATCCTGACGATCGCGGCGAAGCTGCTGGCCCGTCGCAACAGGCTCAGCCGATGAACCCCGGAGGTACCACAATGGCCAAGCGCGTATCCGCCTCGAACGTCACCGCGTACTACGGCGGCTTCAAAGCGATCGAGAACATCAACCTGACTGTCGAGCCGAAGACGGTCACCGCTCTCATCGGGCCGTCCGGCTGCGGCAAGTCGACGTTCCTGCGGTCGATCAACCGGATGCACGAGGTGCTGCCGGGGGCCCGGGTCGAGGGCAGCCTGACCATCGACGACCAGGACATCTACGACCGGGACGTGGACGTCACAGCGGTCCGGCGCACCATCGGCATGGTCTTCCAACGGCCGAACCCGTTCCCCACCATGAGCATCTTCGAGAACGTGGTGGCCGGGCTGAAGCTCAACGGGGTCCGCAAGAAGTCGATCCTGGAGGACGCGGCCGAGAAGGCCCTGCGCGCCGCGAACCTGTGGGGCGAGGTCAAGGACCGGCTGGGCAAGCCCGGCGCGGGCCTCTCCGGCGGTCAGCAGCAGCGGCTTTGCATCGCCCGGACCATCGCGGTCGAGCCGCAGGTCGTCCTGATGGACGAACCGTGCTCCGCCCTGGACCCGATCTCCACGCTGGCGATCGAGGACCTGATGTTCCAGCTCAAGGACAAGTTCACGATCATCATCGTGACGCACAACATGCAGCAGGCCGCCCGCGTGTCGGACCGGACCGCCTTCTTCTCGATCGAGAAGACCGGCGACCCGGGCCGGCTGATCGAGTACGACAACACCCAGAAGATCTTCAGCAACCCGAGCGTGAAGAAGACCGAGGACTACATCACCGGCCGCTTCGGCTGAGCCGACCACGTCCGGTCACCGGCGCCCCGCCCTCCCGGCGTGGGCGCCGGTGCCATGTCCGGCCCCGCCTCACCCCGCCACCAACGCCGTCGCGCGCCTCCAAGATCGCGCTGGAACGTGGAAGTAGTGGCCTCCTCCCCGCAACGACGCCACTACTTCCTGGATCGAGCACGATCTTGCGGTGGCGGTGGCGGTGGCGGCGGGAGGCGCAGGCAGGCGCGGGTACGGGCGCGCTCCGGGCGGGCAGGCGCGGGCGGGGTCAGGCTCGGGGCGGTGGTCAGCCCAGGACGAAGCGGGGTTCGCCGTTCGGGGGCAGGTCCAGGCGCGGGGTGACCGGCGTGGCCGCGTCTCGATCGGCCGCCGCCCGCGCCACCCCGGCCAGGTCGCCGGCCGCCGCCACCTGGGCCAGCGTGACCACTGTCGGTGGCAACATGGTCAGCTCGCCGGCCTGCGCGCGGGCCAGCGCGTCCGCCGGCCGGATCCACAGCGTGTGGTCGGCCTCGCCGGAGACGTCGCGGGTCCGCTGGCCCGCCGGCAGCAGGGCGATGAAGAAGTACGTGTCGAAGCGGCGCGGCTCGAACTCGGGAGTGATCCACCGGCTCCACGGCAGCAGCAGGTCCGACCGGAGGGTGAGCTGACGATCGGCGAGCAGCGCGGCGAAGCCCAGCCGTCGCCCCTCCAGGTCCTGCCGGGCCGCCTCCCAGTCGTCGCCGCTGACGTCGCCCACAACGGTTTCCCGGTTCGGACCGGCGAGCAGTACGCCGGCCTCCTCGAAGACCTCCCGAGCGGCGGCGCAGACCACCGCCTGCGCGGCCTGCGGGGCCACCCCGAGCCGGTCCGCCCACTCGGCGGGGGTCGGGCCGGCCCAGTCCAGGTGCGCCTCCGAGTCGGAGCGGTCCACCCCGCCGCCGGGGAAGGCGTACATCCCGCCGAAGGTCATCGCGGCGACCCGGCGGATGACGTACACCTCGAAGTCGGTGTCGGTCGGACGCAGCAGCAGCACGGTGGCCGCGACCCGCGGCGTCGCCGGGGTGCCACCCTCGGCCTGGAACCGGCGGGCGTGCTCGACCAGGGCGGCCGGGGCGGCGAAACCGTCGCTGTCGATCGTCATGCCGCGAGCCTAGTTCCCCGACCAGCCGGCGCCGGCTCGCCCGCATCGCCCCACGCCTCCCTTGCTCTGCTTCAATCCAGGCGAGGATGTCCGGTCACTGTTGCGTCGGTTGAAGCAGAGCAAAGGGCCTGGGTGCGGGTGGTCGCCCGGCGGAGCGCGGCTCACAACGGGGCGCGGCTCACGGCAGGGCGCGGCGCGCGGCGCGCGGGGCGGCCAGGAACGCCTCCGGGTCCCGCCGGATGAACTGGCTGGCGACCGGGCAGCGGGCGGTTCACCTGGCTCGGTTAGCGTTCCGGCATGACTCGTTGGGGCATCCTGGCCACCGGCCACATCGCCAGCCGTTTCGCCGAAGACCTCCGGCTGGTGCCGGACGCCGAGTTGGTGGCTGTCGGTTCCCGCGCCGTGGAGAGCGCGCGGCGCTTCGCCGACACGTACGGCGCGAAGCGCGCCTACGGCTCCTGGGTGGAGTTGGCCGCCGACCCGGAGGTGGACGCGATCTACGTGGCGACGCCACACTCCGCGCACTATGAGGCGGCGATGACCTGCCTCACCGCCGGGCGGGCGGTGCTGTTGGAGAAGCCGTTCACGCTCGACCTGGCCACCAGCACCGAGTTGGTGCAGACTGCCCGCGCGGCCGGGGTCTTCCTGATGGAGGCCATGTGGATGCGGCTGAATCCGATGATCCTGCGGGTCGTCGAGCTCATCGCGGACGGGGCGATCGGCACCGTGACCGGCCTCCGGGCCGACTTCGGGGTGGCCGGGCCGTTCCCGCCGGAGCACCGGATGCGCAACGCGGCGCTGGGCGGGGGTGCCCTGCTCGACCTGGGGATCTACCCGATCAGCCTGGCCCACCTGCTGCTCGGGGTGCCGCAGCACATCAGGTCCTGGGCGCAGCTCGGGCCGGAGGGCACTGACGAGAACACCGGCATGCTGTTCGGCTACGACACCGGCGCGCTGGCGAACCTGAGCTGCGGCATGGTCGGGTTGAGCGGGCAGACCGCCTCGATCACCGGCACCACGGGGCGGATCGACCTGCCGGAGCCGTTCTTCCGGCCGGGTTCGGTGACAGTGCACCGGGCCGGCGCGGAGCCGGAGACGATCGTCGCCGACGGGGCCGGCAACGGCTACCAGTACGAGGCGATCGAGGTGCAGCGCTGCCTGGCCGCCGGCCTGACCGAGAGCCCTGTGGTGCCGCATGCCACGACCCTTGAGGTGATGACACTGCTGGACACGGTCCGCGAGCAGATCGGCGTGCGTTACGTCTGAACGGCGAAAGGGCCCCCGGCCACGGTCTCGCCGTAGCCAGGGGCCCTTCCGGAAACTCAGCCGAAGAGCGGTCGGACCAGCAGGTACGTGACGCACGCGATCAGCGCGGCGGCCGGGAACGTGATGATCCAGGCGAGCACGATGTTGCCGGCCACGTTCCAGCGGACGGCGGAGAGCCGCTTGGTCGCGCCCACACCCATGATCGCCGAGGTGATCGTGTGGGTGGTGGAGATCGGCGCCTTCAGCACCAGGGCGTTGAAGTAGAGCACCGCGCTGGCGACGGTCTCGGCGGCGAAGCCTTCCGGCGGCCCCAGATCGATGATCTTTCGTCCGAGGGTACGGATGATCCGCCAGCCGCCGGCGTACGTGCCGAGGGCGAGCATCGTCGCCGAGGTCCAGAAGACCCAGCCCGGGATGTGCGTCTTGCTCTCCTGGAAACCACCGGTGTAGAGCGCCAGCACCACGATGCCCATGGTCTTGGCGGCGTCCTGCATGCCGTGGCCTACCGACATGGCGGCCGCCGAGGCGGTCTGCGCCCAGCGGAAGCCCCGGTTGAGCTTGCCCGGCTGCCCCTTCCGGAACAGCCACAGGATCGCCAGCATCAGCAGGTAACCGAGGGTGAGGCCGACGATCGGCGACAGCACCATCGGCAGCAGCACCTTCTCGCCGATGTTGCCCCACTGCACGATGCCGCCGGTGGACAGCAGGGTCGCGCCGACGAGGCCGCCGAAGAGCGCGTGCGAGGACGACGACGGCAGACCGAAGTACCAGGTGATCAGGTTCCAAGCGATCGCCCCGAGCACCCCGGCGAAGACCACCCCGAGGCTGTTCACCCCGGTGGGGAGGGTGACCAGACCGTCGCCGACGGTCTTGGCCACGCCGGCGCCGAAGTGGGCGCCGACGAAATTGCCGACAGCGGCGAGCCCGAGGGCGATCCGAGGTGTCAGTGCCCGCGTGGAGACGCTTGTGGCGATCGCGTTGGCGGCGTCGTGGAAGCCGTTGGTGTAGTCGAACGCCAAGGCCACCGCGATCACCGCCAACACGGCGATGAGTTCAGGGGACACCGGCTCAGGACTCCTTGACGGCGATGGTCTCGACGGTGTTGGCCACGTGCTCGAAGGCGTCGCAGGCGGCCTCCAGCTCGTCGGCGACCTCCTTCATCTTCAGCACCGTCAACGCGTCGTACTCACCGGAGAAGAGCCGGACGAGCAGCTGCCGGTTGATCCGGTCGCCCTCGTTCTCTAGCCGGTTGCACTCGATCCAGTAGTCCTCGAGATCCTTCATCGACTTGAGCCGGGGCATGGCGTCGGCGGTCAGCTTGGCCTGCTGGTCGAGCACGTTGACCATCTCGTGCAGCTCACGGGGGAGCGCCGGAAGCTCGGTCAGCCCGTACAGGTAGAGCAGGTCGCCGACCGCTTCCAGGTGGTCCATCACGTCGTCCAGCAGCGAGCCGAGCCGGTAGATGTCCTCCCTGTCGAACGGGGTGATGAAGGTCGAGTTGATCTTCTTGTACAGATCGTGGGTGATCTGGTCGCTGTCGTGCTCGACCTCGGTCAGCCGCTCGCTGACGGACTGCACGTCCACGCCGGGCAGGGCCAGCTCGTTGAGCAGCGCGGTGCCCCGGACCAGGTTCTGCGCGGCCCTGGTGAAGAGCTCGTAGAAGGCGCCCTCGGTGGGGCGGAAGGAAAACTTCACAGCACAGACCTCGTCGCGTCGGTGGAAGGGTGGCGGTGCCCGAGAGCGCCCGCTCGGTGAATGCTAGAAAACGGCAGAACCGGGAATTCGCCGGCCCACCCCTGGCCAGGCACCATTCACCGGTCGTTCACCTGCCGTTCATCTCGGCCGCCCCACCCGCACCCACTCCCCCAGCCAACAGGCGCTTGCGCTCCCGCGACACGTCGAAATCGGCAGCCGGATACCCCAGTTCGAGCGTGTCGAACGTCTCACGCAGCAGGTGAGCCACCGCCCAGTCCCGGTACCACTTGCGGTCCGCCGGCACCACGAACCAGGGCGCGGCGTCCGTGTCGCACCGGCCCAGGGCCTCTGCGTACGCGGCCTGGTAGTCGTCCCAGTGCCCTCGCGAGTCGATGTCGGAGGGGTTGTACTTCCAGTGCTTGCGCGGGTCGGTGAGCCGCTCCATCAGGCGCTTGCCCTGCTCGGCGTACGAGATGTGCAGCATCACCTTGATCAGGGTGACGCCGCCGCCCTCGGCCAGCTCCTGCTCGAAAGAGTTGATCTCGTCATAGCGGGCTCGCCAGGTCGTCTCCGGCACCAGCGAGCCGACCCGGGCGATCAACACATCCTCGTAGTGTGAACGGTTGAACATCCCCACGTACCCGGGCGGTGGCAGCTCCCGGCGAATCCGCCAGAGGAAGTCGTGCCGCAGCTCCTGGCGGGTCGGCGGCCCGAACGAGCGGATGTGCAGGCCCAGCGGGTTCATCGCGCCGGCCACCCGCTTGATCGTGCCGTCCTTGCCGCCGCAGTCCATTGCCTGGAGCACCAGCAGCACCCGGCGCGCCGGCCGTTCCGACCCGGTCTTGGCCATCGCGAAAAGCATCTCCTGCTGCCGGCCCAACTCCTCGCCGACCAGCTCCACCTGCTCGCGCGCCCAGGTCTTACGGTGCTCGCCGCGGCCGGCGGGCTCCGGCAGGCCGGGCATGGACCGCGGATCGATCGCGCCGAGATCCACCGGCGCGGTGACGCGCAGCAGGTCCCGCACGGAACCGCCGTCCGGCGCCACGATCTGCCCTTGCTGGGGTGCGCTCATGCACGGATCATCGCCCACCCACCGCCGTTCCGCCCGCCGAGAGTCACCTCCTGGACCCGACCCGCTGTCCGGCACCACGCGGTCCCCACCCCACCGACAGCATCGGCCCGCCGGGCCGTTTCGGGGCTGCCGGCGCGGCCCCTCGGCGGGAGGATGTAGGCCGGGGACGCCGACCGGAAGGGGTGGTGGGTCGTGCGGGAGCTGGCGACGGAGTTCGAGGCCGAGCGGGGCCGGCTGCTCGCGGTGGCCCACCGGATGCTGGGCAGCCGCAGCGAGGCGGAGGACGCGGTGCAGGAGACCTGGCTGCGTTACGCCGGGGCGCTGGCCGACCCGGCGGCCCGCGCCGAGATCCGGGACCTGTCCGCGTGGCTGACCACCACCTGCGCTCGGATCTGCCTGGACGTGCTCCGCTCGGCCCGGGTCCGCCGGGAGGCGTACCCGGGGCAGTGGCTGCCGGAGCCTGTGGTGAGCCAGTTGGGCGGCCGGCTGCCAGCCGACGGCTACGCGCCAGACCCGGCGGAGCGGGCGGTGCGCACCGACGAGGTCGGCACGGCGCTGCTGGTGGTGCTGGAGCGGCTCGCGCCGGAGCAACGGGTCGCTCTCGTTCTGCACGACGTGTTCGCGCTGCCGTTCGCGCAGGTCGCGGGGGTGCTCGGCACCACCGAGGTGGCGGCTCGGCAGCTCGCCTCCCGGGCCCGACGGGCGGTCACCTCGCCGGACGTACCCCGGCACACCGCCGACCCGGCCGAGCAACGCCGGGTGCTCGAGGCGTTCGTCGCCGCCACCGAGTCCGGCGAACTGGACCAACTGCTTCAGGTGCTCGCGCCGGACGTGGTCTTCGTCGGCGACTCGGGCGGGCATTTCCCGGCCGCCCGCTGGCCGGTGCTCGGCGCGGACTCCGTGGCTCGCCTCACGCTCGGCCTGTTCGGCCGGACCGGCCGGTACACCGACCGGGTGCTGGCTCGGCCGGTGCTCGTCGACGGCGTTCTCGGCCTGCAACTGGAGACGACGCACAGCGACGGGCGACCGATCCGCCTGGTCACCGCGTTCGCTGTCGACCAGGGCCGGATCACCGCGATCTACAACCAGCTCAACCCGGAGAAGCTGACCGACCTGCCACCGCTGGCGGCGGCGGACGGCTGGCCGCCGCGCTGGTGAGCTGGCGCGGCCGGGCGTGCGGCCTCAGACCACCAGAGCCAACCATTTGCGGTACGCGGTGGCGAACGGCTCGGTGCCGTCGCCCAGGGCCCCCAACAGCCGCTGTGCCGCGGCTTCGGCCTCGGCAACCACGTCGTCCGGGTAGCCGAACCGGGCCCGGTGCTCGGCGAACTCGTCCTCGTCGAGCAGCTCCACCAGGCCGGTGGCCCGACGCCTGACGACGTCCAGGTCCAGGTCGATCAGGTGGACGGTGTCGTCGGACTCCCAGTGGGCCGGGGTCGTGATGTCGCAGTAGACCTCGCTGGTGCGGGGCGGGGGGTTGAACATGCCCGTCCACCAGGCGCGGTGTGGCACCAACAGCACGAACGGGATCTTCTCCACCGAGGGCCGGCCGTGGTAGACCGACTCGGTGCCCTCGGGCACGCCGAGCCAGACGCCGAGATCGTCCTCGGTGAGCCGGCGGGCCGGGTAGTCGCGGTGGGCGCTGCCGTCGTACTTGCGGTAGATCACGCGGACCATGTCGCTCGGCATGATTCGCACCCTAACCGATACAGCCCAACGCGTCGTAGCGCGGCCGTAACCGGACGGGGTCGGCCGCAACGCCCGCGCCGGTCGGCATCGCGCCACGCGGCGGATGGGCGCGGTCGGTGTCGGCGGCGCCGGGTACCGTCGCACGGTGACTCCGCCCCGCACCGCCACCGGTTCCGCCACCCCGTCGGCCCGTGGAAAGGGCCGGCGGCGGGGTGCCCGGCCCAGTGGCACCGAGCTGCTGGCGGCGGCGGTCGGCGCGGTGCCCGGCGGCGCTGAGCGCCCCGGCCAACTGCAGATGACCACGGCGATCGAGGAGTGCGTGGCCGGCGGCGAGCATCTGCTCGTGCAGGCGGGCACCGGGACCGGCAAGTCGCTGGCGTACCTCGCGCCGGCGCTCACTGTGGACGGCCCGGTGGTGGTCTCCACTGCCACCCTGGCTTTGCAGTCCCAACTGGTCGACCACGACCTGCCCCGGCTCGCCGACGCGGTCGAGCCGGTGCTCGGCCGTCGGCCCACCTTCGCCGTGCTCAAGGGCCGCCATCACTATCTCTGCCTCGCCCGACTGGACAACTCCACCGAGGAGGAACCGGAGGACACCCTCTTCGACGCCCCCGCGGCGCGCCCTGGCGGCGGGACGAAGTGGCTCGGTGAGGCGGGCCGGCTGGGCAAGCAGGTCGAGCGGCTGCGCGACTGGGCCGAGAAGACCGCCACCGGCGACCGGGACGAACTGGACCCGGGCGTCGACGACCAGGCCTGGCGGCTGGTGTCGATGCCGGCCCGGGAGTGCGTCGGCGCGGCCCGTTGCCCGTTCGGGCAGGAGTGCTTCGCCGAGGCGTCGCGGGCCCGCGCCCGGGAGGCCGACATCGTGGTGACCAACCACAGCCTGCTCGCTGTCGACATGCTCGCCGACCGGCACATCGTGCCGCCGCACAAGTTGCTCATCGTCGACGAGGCGCACGAGCTGGCCGACCGGGTCTCCTCCGCCGCCCAGGCGGAGCTGGTGCCGGAGCTGATCGACCGGACCACCCGGCGGGCCCGTACGCTGCTGCGCCCGGAGACCGCCGAGGCGCTCACCGCCGCCGGCGACGCCCTGGCGGTCGGGCTGGCCGAGGCGCCGGCCGGGCGGATCACCGCGGGGCTGCCGACGCCACTGCGGGAGGCGTGCACGCTGCTCGACGCGGCGACCCGCTCCGCCCTGGACGCGATCGGCGACATCAAGTCCGACGATCCCGACCCGGTCCGCAAGCAGCAGGCCAAGGCTGCCCTGGACGAGCTCTCCACCACCGCGCAGCGGCTGCTGGAGGAGGGCGACCACGACGTGGCCTGGGTGGAGAAGAACGACAGCGGCAACCGCCGCGCGCTTGTGGTCGCGCCGCTGTCGGTGGCCGGCACCCTCGCCACCCACCTGTACGACGAACGCACCGTCGTGGCCACCTCGGCGACCCTGGCGCTGGGCGGCCGGTTCGACACCGTCGCCCGCGCCCTCGGGCTGGACGCGCCGCCGCCCGCCCCGCCGACCCCCGCCGCTGCCGCACTGGCCGCCCGCACCGGGCCCGGCCGGCCGGCTGCCGAGGCACCGGGCCGTCGCGTCGCCGGCGACGTCACAGCGAACGCCGTCGTCCCGGCCACCGAAGGCCCCGGTTGGCGGTCACTCGACGTCGGTTCGCCGTTCGACTACGCCCGGCAGGGCATCCTGTACGTCGCCGCGCACCTTCCCCGCCCCAGCGTCTCCGGGTTGCCCGAGGCGGCCGGGGAGGAACTGCTCGGGCTGGTCGAGGCGCTCGGTGGTCGTACTCTGGGGCTCTTCTCCTCCCGGCGGGCCGCGCAGCAGGCGGCGGAGCTGTTGCGCGCGCGGACCGACCTGCCGGTGTTGCTCCAGGGTGAGGAGGCGCTGCCGCTGCTGGTGCGCCGCTTCCGCGAGGAGCGCGCCAGCTGCCTGTTCGGGGTGATGTCGCTCTGGCAGGGGGTGGATGTGCCGGGTGACGCCTGCCAGCTCGTCGTCATCGACCGGCTGCCCTTCCCCCGCCCGGACGAACCGCTGGCGGCGGCCCGCGCGGCGGCAGTGGACGCGGGCGGTGGCTCCGGCTTCGCGGCGGTCAGCGTGCCGATCGCGGCGGTACGGCTGGCGCAGGGCGTGGGCCGGCTGATCCGGGCGACCGGCGACAAGGGAGTGGTAGCAGTGCTCGACTCCCGGCTGGAGACGGCCCGAGGGTACGGGCCGTTCCTGCGCTGCTCGCTGCCCCCGTTCTGGTACACGACCCGCCCCGAGGTGGCCCGGGGCGCGCTGGAACGCCTGGCCAAGTCCTGACCCGCACCGCGCCGCTCGGGCAGGCCCAAGATCGCGCTCAAACAAGGAAAGAGTGGTCTCCCGTTGTCGGGAGGCCACTCTTTCCTTGATCCTGCGTGATCTCGCGGGTCTAGGGGGCCTGGGAGGCGACGACCACCGCGTCGGGCGGAGTGTCCGGGACCCTGCGGGCGGCAAGCCGGCGGACCGCGGTGTTCAGCACCGCGATGAGCGGCACGGAGACCAGCGCGCCGGTGATGCCGGCGAGTACGACACCGGCGGCGATACCGATGATCACGGCGAGCGGGTGGAGGGCGACCGCCCGGCCCATGATCAGCGGTTGGAGCACGTGCCCCTCGATCTGCTGCACGCCGATCACCGCGCCCAGGATGATCAGCGCGGTGACCGGGCCGCTGTCGACCAGGGCCACCAGCACCGCCACGCCGCCGGAGAGCGCCGCACCGACGATCGGGATGAACGCGCCGAGGAAGACCAGGGCGGCCAGCGGGAAGGCGAACGGGATGTCGAAGGCGACCAGGAAGATGCCGATGCCGACCGCGTCGATGAACGCGACAAGCACTGTCGCGCGGACGTAGGCGACAAGCGTCTGCCAGGAGGCGCGGCCCGCGTCGTCGACCTTCCACCGGGCGGCCACCGGCAGCAGCCGGACCAGGAAGCGCCAGATCCGGTTGCCGTCGCGCAGGAAGAAGAACGTCGCGAAGAGCACCAGCAGCGTGCCGGTCAGCACCTCGGCCAGGGTCGCGGCGGTGCTCAGCGCGCCGCTGGTGAACCTCGAGGTGTTGTTGTTGATCCAGGCCTGCGCCTCGTCGATGTACCTGTCGAGTTGGGTGTCGGAGAGGTGCAGCGGGCCCGTCTTCAGCCAGTTCTGGATCTGCCGGACGCCCTCCGACGACTTCTCGCTCAGCTCCGGTACGCCGCGAATGAACTCGTTGACCACCAGTGTCAGCGTG